>JBEVIO010000305.1:0-3030 GCA_040510635.1 Binatia bacterium
GACGCGGGACTGGCGCCGACCGACGTGAATTACATCAACGCGCACGGCACTTCGACGGGGTACAACGACGCCAACGAAACCAAGGCGATCAAGACGGTATTCGGCGAGCAAGCGGCCAAGGTTGCGGTGAGCTCGACGAAGTCAATGACGGGTCACTTGCTCGGCGCGGCTGGCGCCGTCGAAGGCGTTTATTCCGTGCTGACGCTTTACCACGGTATCATTCCGCCGACGATCAATTATGAAAATCCCGACCCCGAGTGCGATCTCGACTATGTGCCCAACAAAGCGCGTAAGGCGGATGTCCAGGTGGTGTTGTCCAACTCTTTCGGTTTTGGTGGAACCAACGCTTGCGTGATTTTTCGGAGGGCCGAATGAGCGCAGCGCAGCGACGCAGCGTTATTTTGGGCACCGGGTCCGAGGTGCCCACGAAGGTGGTGACCAATCGCGACCTGGAAAAAATGGTCGAGACCAGCGACGAATGGATCACGGTGCGCACCGGAATTAAAGAGCGGCGCGTTCTCGAAGAGGGCAAAGGCAATGCCGACATGGCGTTTCGGGCCGCCCGGCGAGCTCTCGATGACGCCGGCGTCGAGCCCAATGATCTTGACGCGATCATCATGGGAACCGTCAGCGCGGATTATTTAATGCCGAGCTCGGCATGTGTGCTGGAAGACTTGCTCGGCGCGCGCAACGCATTCTCCTTCGACGTCGGCGCGGCGTGTTCGGGATTTATCAACGCCATCTCGGTAGCGGATTCTTTTATTAGTTCGGGGAAGATCAACAAGGCTCTGGTTGTCGGTTCCGATACGCTCAGCCGGTGGCTCAATTGGCAGGACCGCACCACTTGCATTCTCTTTGGTGACGCCGCCGGCGCTGTGGTTTTAGGTGCTTCGGAAAACGGCGCCGGCATTCTCAGCACCAAGCTGCGCACCGACGGCTCTTACGTCAAACAACTCTACGTGCCGGCGGGCGGCTCGCTCCAACCGGCGACGCCGGCGACCGTGCAGCGCAACGAGCATACGATCACGATGAACGGCAAGGAAGTCTTCAAGATCGCCGTGCGTTCGATGGAGGAAATCAGCCGCCAGGCGCTGGCCGAGGCCGGCGTCGCCGTCGAGCAGGTTTCACTGGTGATCCCGCATCAGGCCAATCGCCGCATCATCGTCGCGCTCGCCGAGCGGCTCGGCGTGCCGATGGAAAGAGTGATGGTGAATGTCGAGAAATACGGCAACACTTCGGCGGCGTCGATCCCGGTCGCGTTGGACGAAGCCAGACGCCAAGGGCGGATCAAGCCCGGCGACGTCGTGCTCTTTAACGCCTTCGGCGCCGGCTTTGCCTGGGGCGCCGCCGTGGTGAAATTCTAGCTCCCTCGTGCTCCAGCAATTATTTTTGCGTGTGTCTTTCCGTTACCTCTGCTCGGAGATCGTTGAGCAGCGCTGAGAATTCAACTGTGTACTGATGCGGCTTTCGAATTGATTTGACCGCAGGCGGTAATGCGGCGAATTCGGCGGTGAAAAGATCTCGGCTTTCCGCCAAAGATGGCGAGGGTGCGCTTTTCTTGCCGCCGCGCATGACTTCTTTCAGCAACCTCTCGCTGCCGAGCTGCTCGTCGCGCAAGCCGATAACGTCGCGTGTGAAAACTCCCGTGCTATCGCGCAGCCGAAACAACTGCTTTCGTCCGGGCAACGAAACTTTTCCGGTGCTGAGCTTTAGGACAGGCCGGTTTTGGTATTCTACCAGTTTGTAGGACATGTCCGTCCATGGCACGTCGGCCGACGTGCCCATTTTAGTGCCGACGCCGTAGCTATCGAAGGGCACGTTGGCAGCGCTAAACTCGGCCAAGTCATGTTCGTCCAAGCCGCCGCTGCCGATGATCTTCAGCTCCGTCAAATTGGCCTCGTCGAAAATCGTTCTGGCCTGGCGCGCCAGTTCCGCCAAATCACCGCTGTCGATGCGCACGCCGAGCAGTTTCTGCCCGCGCGCGGTCATTTCTTTAGCCACCTGCACGGCATGGCGCGCGCCTGCAAGCGTGTCGTAGGTATCGATGAGCAGGATCCCGTTCTGCGGGAAGCTGGCGACATAAGCTCGAAAAGCGTCGATCTCGCGCTCGAAGCTCGACACGAACGAGTGGGCCATGGTGCCGACGATCGGAATTCCATAGTCGTGTCCCGCCATGACGTTGCTGGTGCCGACGAAGCCCGTGAGGTAGCTGGCGCGGGCGACTTTCATGCCGGCATCGATGCCGTGGGTGCGGCGTAGCGCAAAGTCAGCCACTGGCCGGCCCTGGGCGGCATAGACGCAGCGCGCGGCTTTAGTAGCGATGAGTGTTTGCAGATGGAGCTGATTGATGATGAACGTCTCGATGATCTGGGCCTGAATGACCGGCGCGGTGACTTCCAGGACCGGTTCGTCTTTAAAAAATATTTTTCCTTCAGGAATCGCCCAAACGTCGCCCGTGAAGCGGAGCTCGGCGAGGTAATTCAGAAATTCGTCGGAAAACTGTTTTTGCCGGGCTAGATATTCGATCGCGGCGGGATCGAAAGCGAAGTTTTCGAGATAATCCAAAACGTCGCACAAGCCGGCCGAAACGAAATAGCCTCGATCGCGCGGATAGGAGCGGATAAATAGGCTGAAAGTGGCATCACCAAGCTGGCGCTCGCGAAAATAGCTCTGCGCCATCGTCAGCTGATAAAGATCGGTTAGCAACGTCAAGTTTCTTTGCGCGGGCATTGCGGCTCCAATCAAGCCCGAGTGTAGTTGAAAATAGGCCATCGAGTAAAGCTCGCGACCGGTCCGTGTTGTTGATTTATCCGCACCATTTTGTTAAGGATTTTCTATAGTAGCAGCGCTTAATCGGTCATCAACAGGAGGACGTTAATGTTCACCGACAAAGTCGAACTCAAGGACTTCGAGAAGCAGGATCCGGAGTATCAGGATTTGCTCCGCCGCGTGCTCGCCATCCAGGCGGACTGCGAAATCGGCGGACCGAATCTTTATGTAAAGCACATTCTACCGTCGGCGCCGACCAAG
>JBEVIO010000306.1:0-3683 GCA_040510635.1 Binatia bacterium
TGGCGGGCCGAACGCCCGAGGCGCCGCCGAGAAGAATTCCGCGCCCGCCGTTTTCCGCTTGCAAACACCAGGCACCGACCTGGATCGATAAGCGCCCGGCAATCTCGCTCATCGGCGCCAGGAGCGGCAGTGAGCCGTCATCGAGCTGGATCGTCTCGTAACCGATCGCTGTGACTTTGCGGTCGAGCAAAGCGCGCGTCACCGATTCATTGGCGGCCAGGTGAAGGTAAGTGAAGAGGATCAGGCCGGGACGAAGCAGGGGATATTCGGCAACCTGCGGCTCTTTGACCTTCATGATCAAGTCCGCTTGCTGCCAAACGTCTTTCGCTGTTTCGATCATCGTCGCGCCGGCGCTTTCATAGGCGCGGTCGGTCAGGCCGCTGCCGAGTCCTGCGCCTTTTTGAATCAACACTTTATGATTGCGCGCGACGAAACCGGCCACGCCCGTGGGCGTAACCGCGACGCGGTTTTCTTCGGTTTTGATTTCTTTTGGCACGCCGATGATCATGAAGAAAGGCTAAACGATGGGAGGGCAAAAGGCAAAAGTAAAAAGTCAGAGGTCAGAAGCCGGAGATCAGAGATCGGTGTGTTATCGGCCGAGGGACCAGATCAAAATGGCCCAACCGATCAGAAACGCGAGGCCGCCGATCGGCGTGATGGCGCCGAGCCAGCGGATATCAGTCGCGCTCAAGAGGTAAAGGCTGCCGGAGAAGACGACGATGCCGACAATGAACGCCCATCCGGCGGCGTTGAGGTTGGCCTCGGGCCAGCGCGTGGTTGCCCAGGCGACGGCGATCAGGCCGAGCGCATGATACATCTGGTAGCGCACGCCGATCTCGAAGATATTGAGCATATCGGCGGAGAGCTTCGTTTTCAGAGAGTGGGCGCCGAAGGCGCCGAGAGCGACGGCGATAAAAGCGGCTACGGCGCCGGAGAGAAAGAAGAAACGGTCCATATTTGATTCGTGTTCGTGAAATGTGGTTGTGAAATTCAGACAGACGGGGTGCTGCGGTTGAGCGACACGACCATATCGCCTTTTTGGATAACGATCTGGCGGTAATCTTTGCGTTTGCTTAATGCTTCGACAAGGTTCACGAGCGGTTGCCGTGATGTGAGATATTCTTTCGGAGCCCCGGCGCCGCGCATGGCATCGATTTCCTCGACGTTTAGGTTCCAGCGCAGCAAGAATTCTTCGTCGGAAACGTTTTCGGCGTTCATCTTCTTACGTAGCTCGGCGATTGTCGGCTCCGGCGGTTGCCATGCCGCCCACTCTTTGGCGCGCGGGCGATCCATGATCTTCGCTTTGACCGCCGGGTCCATCAGTTCCGCGCCTTCCTTGCCCCAGTAGCCGAGCGCATACTGAATAATTTGATCGGTGACTTCCTTATAGCGGTCGCCGACGATGACGTTGATCGCGGCCTGGCTGCCGACGAATTGCGACAGAGGCGTCACCATGATCGGGTAGCCGAGCTCGGCGCGCACGCGCATGGTTTCTTCCAGCGCTTGATCGATGTTTTTCTCCATGCCGACCTTGCGCAGTTGGAAACGCAAATTGGAAATCATGCCGCCCGGCACCTGATGCTGGTATTGGGAATAGTCGTATTCCACCGGCTCACCGATGGGAAAACCTTCGCGCTTGGCGATGTAAGTGAAATGTTCCGACACCGGCTTGAGAGCCTCTTCGTCGATGAGCGTTTTGTAGCCGAGGGCGCGGAGATTCTTCGCCACGTTGAAGAGCGACGGATTCGATGAACCGTCGGCCAGCGGGGGCAGCGCGGTGTTGACGATCTTGATGCCCAGCTTGACCGCTTCAAGACAACAAAGCGGGCCGAGGCCTGTGGTGCAGTGGGTGTGCAGCTCAATCGGAATGCCATTGGCGTTGGCGAACATGATCGGCACCAGCGTCTGCACGCGCTCCGGCGTGAGCAGGCCGCCGGGATCCTTGAGACAAAGTCGATTGACTTGAAGCGATGCGGCTTGACGGGTGCGTTCGGCGAAATATTCGTCGGTATGTTTGGGGGAAACCGAATAGATGATATTCAGCACCGGATTGATGCCGACATCGCGCGAGACTTTAGTTTTCCACTCCCAGCCTTCGAGCTCGTTCCACTCTTCGGAAATGCGCGCTTCACGAATACCGTTGGCCGCCATTCGCTCCATGAAAAGCCGGTACATGGAGCGCGGCGTGATATCGAACGCGCTGAATCGACCGGCGTTCAAGCGCAGCGGCGTGCGCGGCATCCGTTCGCGCATCAATCTGACCCGCGCCCAGGGATCTTCTTTGAGCTCGCGCACGCATTTTTTCAAATGCGAGCTGGAGATCAATTCGATCGCGTCGAAGCCGGCGCAGTCCAAAGCTTCTGCCACGGGCAGCATCATGCCCGTGGTCATGTTCTCAGCCCACAAGCTCTGATGGCCGTCGCGAATCGTGGTGTCGACGAATTTTATGCCGTCTGTTTGTACCATACCGGAACCTGATGCTCACCACGAAGGACACGAAGGTTTTCAATAATGAAATGAACTCCGAACTTCTGCTCTTCGTGTCTTCGTGGTAAGTCTGTCTTATATTTTCCGCCTCTAGAGCGTCAGGCCGAAGAACTTCACGGCGTTGTCGACCATGATCTTCTTGCGGACTTCAGGTTTCATGTTGACCTGCTGGAACTCCTCGAGCCAGCGCTCGACGCCGATGGCCGGCCAGTCGGAGCCGAACATCGCCTTGTCCTGCAGCAAAGTGTTGATGTTATGGATGAGCTCAGCGGGGAAATATTTCGGTGCCCAGCCGGAGAGATCGATGTAATAGTTCGCCTTATGACGGGCGATGGCCAAGCTTTCCGCCGTCCACGGCCAGGTCGGATGCGCGCTGATAATTTTCAGCTCGGGAAAATCTGCCGCCACTTCGTCGAGGTGAATCGGCTGGCTGTATTTCAACTTGATCCCCATGCCACCCGGTGTGCCGGCGCCGGCAGCCGCCATGCCGCCATGAAACAGAATCGGCATGTTGAGCTTGGCGCATTGTTCCCAGAGCGGGTAGAAGCGGATGTCGTTGGCGAAAAAATGTTGCCGCGCCGGATTGAGCTCGCCCATGCCCGATAGGCCGAGGTCTTTGCAGCGTTTGATTTCGTCCAAGGCGAGTTTGCCGGTCCAAGGGTCTATGGCACCGAATGCCAAGAATACGTCGGGATGTTTTTTTACCGCCGCGGCGACATAATCGTTGGGTACGGGAGTCAACCCGGTCACGGTTTCATCCCGTGTGTTCATGATCACGGCCATCATCTTGCGCGCGCGGTATTGGTCGGCCATCTCGTCGATGGATACCGGCGGCCTTTCGCGGCCAAAATATTTTGCCATCTGTGCGGTGCGATCGCCTTTCGCCTTCTGGGTTACTTAATAGTATATATTAACATGAACGTCAATCCCGACAATATCTCTTGCCATAGACTTGGGACTCCTGATCAAATTTATTTTCGTTATTGCACTGCGAGGGACTTAGTTCAAGGTTCTAGGTTTAATGTTCAAAGTTTTCATCGCCCCCGTATATTCGGAATCCTCGACCTTGAACCCTCGAACCTTGAACTTTTGAACCGAACGCCGGGCTTACGCGCGCCGTTCCAGCATCAGCGAAAATCCCGACGTCTGCACATGAATTTGGCGGTTCTGGGTGCGCTTGGATAATTGCTGCAGGA
>JBEVIO010000307.1:0-4207 GCA_040510635.1 Binatia bacterium
GTTGGACGACGTTGGTGGAGCAGCTTTATGATATCAAGTTGATCAAGGCCAAACCGGCCGCAGAAAAACTTTATCAGAATTTCTGATCGGCAGATTGACTGATCTCACTCCGCAATTCTATGATGCCGCGAATAAAAGGAGAGGCACTATGACAATCGCAGGACTGCGTTTCGGACACGTCGCTTTCAAGGTCGCAGACACTGAGCGTAGCGTGCGCTGGTATGCCGATGCTTTCGGGGCGAAAAAAATTTACCACGTCGAGGCGCAAGGCGAACGGCCGGAATTGATGTTTCTCGAATTTGCCAACGGCCAATGCATTGAATTGTTTCCCGGCGGCAAAAGTATGTTGGCATCGCCGCCGGATCCGATCGGCTACATCCATTTCTGTCTGGTATTGGACAACTTGGAACAGGCGCTCGAACATCTGGCCAAGATGAACATCAAACCCGAAAGAAAATTTATCGGCCGCGCCAAACAGCGCATCGCTTTTGTCTCCGACCCCGACGGCAATAGCATCGAGCTGATGGAAATACCGCCCGAGTCGGAAATTTATCGAGCGTAATGCTGTGTCGCGCGCTTCGACGCACGCCGGCATTTTCTTTTTTCTCGTTGCGCTGCTCGCTTTGCCGCTTGCCCAAGCGCAGACCGCCGGCGCCAAAAAATTCCCGATCAAGATTATCTACAGCGCCTTGACCGCATCGAACGCTCCGGTGTGGGTCGCCGGCGATCAAGGGCTTTACGATAAATACGGCCTCGACGTCCAGATCGTGCACGGCCGCGGCGCTTCGCCGATTCAAGCGCTCGCCGGCGGTACGGTGGAGCTAGGGCATTTTGCCGGCGCTTCGGTGATCGTCGCCAACCTCGCGGGCAGCGATCTGGTGTTCGTCGCGGCGCAATCGAACTATGTCGTATTGTCGATGTGGACGAAGAAAGATTCGCCGGTGAAGAACCTGGCGGATTTAGCCGGAAAAAATATCGGTGTCAGCGCGCCAGGCTCGGCGACTCATACGATAGCGCGCATCACGCTCAGGAAGATTGGTCGCTGAGAAAGACGTTAAATTCATCCATCACGGCGCCCTACCGGATATCTTTGTGTCGTTGGACAAAGGTTTAGTCGATGTCGGGATCGCTTCCGCGCCTCGTCCCGGACTGCGCGAACTGGTCGACCTGGCGACGCAGAAGATTCCGTTTCTGCAAGGTGCGATTATCGTCAACCGCAGTTATTTACTGCGCGAACGCCCGCTGGTGCTCAATTTCGTCAAGGCTTTCGTCGAGGGCATGAAAGTTGTCCGGGAAAAACCGGACGTCGTTGTCGCTTCTCTGGTCAAACATTTGCGCATTCCACCCGATGTTGCGCGCGGTGCGTATCGTTCTTTCGTCAATGTGTGGGAAGAAGTGCCTTACGTGCGCACGGAGTCGGTGCAAGCGATATTGGATTTTCTGCCGAAAGAGCAGGTGAAAGACATCAGCGCGGAAAAGTACGTCGATGATAGTTTAATGAAAGAGCTGGAAACCTCCGGTTTCATCAAGAATCTTTACCGAAAATGATTTGCTACTCAGTACGGCTCGAAGTCGCGTAGCGCGGGTATGACCTCTGACCCGAAAAGTTTGATCGAGCGCATTAGATCCTCTTCGGCGATCGCGCCGATGTTGAACTCGCCCATCACGGTATTGAAAACGCCTTCGTGGGCAGCGGCTTTGATTTGTTCGATCACGGTTGGCGGCGAGCCGACAAACGCTAAGTTGCGTCCACGCAGGTAATCGACATCGATCGCATGACGCGCGATCTCAGCGCCGCCGGGATTGCCGCGTTTGGCGTGGTTTTCCGCGAGTCTGAGATAGCCGATTCCACCGTCAGCTCTGGTGCCGAAAACCTTGGTGAAACAGTGTTCGAAGTAGGGTTTTGCTTTCGCCACGGCCTGGGCGTCGGTCTCGTCAACATAGACCAACACCCAATAGCCGATGTTCGGTTTGCCGGCATGACGCGCGTCATTCCATAGCCGCAAATATTCGCGATAGCGCGGCGCGACATCGCCGCGCGGCACCAAGAAAAGATAACCGGTGTGCGCGCCTTCGCGCGCGAGCAGCGCCAGCGTGTCGGCGTCGCGCGAGTGAATCCAGATCGGCGGATGGGGTTTCTGCAGCGGTTTTACGCCGAGTGTGACGTCTTGATACCGACGGGATTCGCCGGCGAAGTTGAACGCGCCTTCGCTCGAAAGCGCTTGCTTGATAAACAGCAGCGCTTCGTGAGTGAGCGCACGGCGGTTTTGGAAGTCAGCGCCGTAGGGACCGAAGAAGTCCGGCACGATGCCCGAAACCAAGCCGAGCTCGAAGCGGCCGTTGGCGACGTTGTCTAAAACCGCCGCGTCTTCGGCGATGCGCAGCGGATCGTAGAGCGGCACGATGTTACCCATCGTGCCGATGCGGAGCCGGCGCGTGCGCGCGGCCGCCACCGCGCAGTAGATCGACGGCGACGGCATCCAACTTTCGTTGGGATTGAAGTGATGTTCGACGCAGAAACCGAAGTCGAAGCCAGATTCATCGGCGAGCGCCAGCTCACGCCACAGCTGTTCATAGCGGGCAGCCGCAGTCATGCCCGGTTTGTTCCAGACGTGGGAGAAATGCGCGAACTTCATCGGCCGTTTTCACTCGACAAGCGGGGTTTTAAACGCTCCACTACGTTTTAGTAGCCGTACTTTTTTTCTAGCTCTTTAAGCTCCTCATTGCCCAAGTTGGCGTACCATTTGCGCGTGTCTTCGATGCCCGGGGTTTGTTTGAAGTAGGCTGCTTCGGTGCCGCTCTTTTTCAGTTCCTCCAAGCACTGGCGCATGCCATGCAAGGCGGCCACTTGCAAGATGGTAGGAATGCAGCCGACGCGCCCGCCGAGCTCGCCCCAGCGTGAAAGCGGCATGAGCTGGCGCGGCGGAACGCCGACCATCGGTTTACCGATCTTGGCAAATGCTTTGATCTCGTCTTCGGTGCGGGCGCTCAGCCAAACCGCGTCTGCTCCTGCCTCGGAGCACGCCGAGACGCGATCGATGCGTTCCTGCAAAGAATCTTTCGCTTCCGAGCGCGCGATGATGATCAAGTTCTCGTCGCGCCGCGTGTCGAGCGCCGCTTTGATTTTGTTGACGAACTCATCGCGCGAAACCAGGCCGACGTCGAAACCTTCGTGGCCGGCGCGTTTGGGCGTCATCTGATCTTCGATGTGCAGCGCAGCGACGCCAGCCTTCTCGAACTCGCGGACGCTGCGCACTGTGTTGACGGCGTTGCCATAACCGGTTTCACCATCGCTGACAATGGGAATGTTGACCGCGTCGACGATGTCGCGCGCCTTGTTCACCATTTCCGTAAGCGTCAGCAGCCCGGCATCGGCGAAGCCGAGGGAGCGGTGCTGCCCGCTGCCGGAGATATGCACGAGGGGAAAGCCCAGCCATTCGACCAGACGAGCTTGAATGCCGTCGTTGCAGCTCGGCGCAATATGACAGGTCGGCTCGCCGAGCATTTTCCTCAGGGCCTGACGTTTTTCTGCTGCGGTTGATTCCATGTTTTCTTCCTTTCGGGTTGATAATATTTGTGCGTCTACCTAGGGCGACCGCCGGTCGCCCCTACATGTCATGCGGCAACGGCCTTCGGCCGAGCAACAATTACACTCGTCGCGTCCCCGCCTTGGCGAATTCATCTCTTCTACCCACGGTCGCCTTTAGCAATTCAGCGGGAATATTTTTCGCGCCGCCGAGCACTTCGGCGAAGATCGCCATCTGCGCTGCTTCCTCGACGATCAGATTGGCGCGGGCTGCCGCGGCGGGATTCACGCCGAATGCCAGCACGCCGTGATTTTCCAGCAGCACGGCTTTGGTATTTTTCGTCGCGCTCAAAGCGTCGGCGATGTTCGATACCGATTCAGCGGAACCGCGCGGCCCATATTTGGCGAGCGGGATGCCATCGGTCATCTCCGAGCGCACCAACGCTTCGTAGGAACAACCGATCGAGCGGCTCGCCAACGCAAAACTCGTCGCGTAGGTCGAGTGAGTGTGGACCACCGCGCCGGTGTCGGGCCGCTCTTTGTAAACGATCGCGTGCATGTGCACGATCTCGGCATTGGTCGGATTAATCTCGCCTTCAATCAGCTTGCCGTCGAGACCAAGGAGGGCGAGATTTTACGGTTTCAAATTGTCGAAGGAACTGGTCGCGGTCAAAAGAATCG
>JBEVIO010000308.1:0-4968 GCA_040510635.1 Binatia bacterium
AGCGGACAATCGTAGCGTTGTCGGAGTCGGTCATCATGGTCGAAACAAAAATTTTGTCGATTTTTATTTCGCTCACCGGCAAATGTTTGAGATACGCGAGGGATGAGTAGCCGGTGCCAAAATCATCGATCGAAAAACGGATGCCTTGCTGACTAAGAAACATCAGCGCCTTTCTCGCCTTCGAGGGATCGGCCATCAAAGCGCTCTCGGTGATTTCCAGGGTAATCCGCCCCGCCGTCGTTTCGTCGCGATCAAGCATGGCCATCACCCGGTTGGGAAATGCCGGTTCGATCAGGTTGCGGGTGGATAGATTGATGGCGACTCCGATGTCGATCCCCGCACGCCGCCAGGCCGCGGCTTGGCGCGATGCGCTGCCAAGCACCCATTCGGTCAAACGCTGGATCGCGCCGGTCTTCTCTGCCAGCGGGATAATTTGATCCGGCGCGATCATGCCGCGCTGCGGATGCTGCCAGCGCAACAGCGCTTCGACACCGACGATACGGTTGGTCTTGAAGCTCACCTTAGGTTGGTAATAGATCGCCAGCTCGTCGTTCTCGATGGCAAAGCTGAGTTCGCCCATCAGCGTCAAGCGCCGCGGGTCGTACTGATGGATGCTGGCGCCATAGACGAGGAAACCCGCCGTCGAGCGTTTGGCCGCCCGCATAGCCATGTCGGCGCGGCGCAGTAAGTCATCGGCATTGTCGGCATGCTCGGGAGCGAGCGCGATGCCGATACTCGCATGCACATCCAAGGGAAGACCGTCGATCACGAACGGGGTCTCGATTGCCTCGGTGATCGAATGCGCAATATCCGATGCCGTCTGCGACACGCCGGTAGCCGCGACGATGACCCCGAACTCGTCGGCGCCCAGGCGCGCAATCATGTCTGCGTGAGTGATAGCTTGTTGCAAGCGGACGCCGAACTGGCGCAACAATTCGTCACCGTTGCGGTAACTCAACGCATTATTGATCTCTTCGAAGCGGTCGATGTTGACGCGCAACAGCGCCAGCTCAAGAGGCGCCTTTTCGGCGCCGAGAAGCTGTTGCAAACGCTCGGTCAAGCGCGAGCGATTCGCCATCCCGGTGAGAGGATCGTACTCGGCCAAATATTTTAACTGGGAAATGGTTTGCCAGAGCGCGACGGCTTGGCTGATTTGACCGTGAATGAGTTTGGAAAGATAGATCCATTCCGGGTAAAGCTCTCGCGTTTCGGAAAACAGTGCAATGACTCCGAGCGCCCGGCCCTCAAAAGAAAGAGGCGCGGTAATGACGGACCTGACCGCGGCTTGGGTCAAGAGAGCTTGAAAGCGCGCATCGGCGGCCGGCGTGCTGAACATCGTCGGCTCTTCGCAGGCCATGACTTCGCGCAGCAAATCCGGACTGTCGAAAAATTCCGTCAAGGCCGATTCGCTCGCCTGCGGAAAGCCGATCTGCCCCGACAATTTGAGCTGCGAAGCGCTATCGACCAGATATACCGCGCCACGGGAAAAGCTAATGACGGCCAGATAGTGCGCCAAGATCTCCGAGAGCAGACCTTCAATGCTCTGGTCCGGTTTCATAAAATTTTGTGCCGCGCTCGCGAGCACGGAGAGCTGAGCGCTCTGCGCCGCGCAGCGGCGCGCCAAATCGACGTTGAGCCGGGCTTGTCGATTGAGTTGCCGCATCAGGCTTTCTTTGTGTCCGGCTTCGAAGTGCCCGTCATCCGGCACGGGCAACGGCGCGGGATGATTGAGACTGGCGAGCAGGAGTTCAACCGCTTCGTTGCAATCAGGAGTTCGATGGATCAGCGCGTTGGCGCCGCTGGCGACCGCCAATCGCTGATCCGCGGCGTCATCATAGCTGTTGGTCAACAACACGATGGGAATTTTGCCCAGTCGCTCATGCTTGCGGAGGGATCGGCAGAGCTGGAAGCCGTCGATGCGCGGCATCAAAACATCGCTGATCACGGCATCGGGCAGCGTCGTTTCGGCTTTTGTCAGCGCTTCAGCGCCGTCTTTCGCCGTCGTCACACCGAAACCGAGATTGGCGAGATAGGTGGACAGCAGTTTCAATTGTTTCGGGTCATCATCAACGGCCAAAACGACCCGTCCGGATCCCGGCATGTGTTCCGAGGTCCGACTAGCGGCCAAATGGCCGCGCACCGTGCTGATCAAAAACGACGGCTCCACCGGCTTAAACAAATAATCCGCGAACGGCGCCGTCGGCAGCTTCTTTTCATCGCCCGCGGCGATGAGACCCGTGAGCGCCAAGATCGGCACCCTTTCGGCTTGTGTCAACTCATGCAACCGATGTACGAGCTCGAAGCCGTCCAAGTCGGGAAGCAAAAGATCCTGCAGGATCAGATCTGGGTGGTCGCGCGTGACAGAGTCAATCGCGGATTGGCCGTTGGCGGCTTCAATCACACCGAAACCTTCTGTTTCCAGCGCAAGACGGGTAAGCTTTCGCGAGATCGGGTTATCTTCAACGACGAGAATTTTCATAGGAGTCACAAGGATTCACGCATCGGAGTCGAAAGCCGCGGTTAGCTTTCGAAATAATGTTCCAGCATGCCGGGGAGCGCGCGCGTATCGATGGGCTTCGCGATATAGCCGTCGCAGCCGGCCGCCAATATTTTTTCTCGATCCCCTTTCATCGCATAGGCAGTCAAGCCGAGGATTTTGATATCGCGAGTCGCCGGATCCGCCTTTAGCCGGCGCGTCAGCTCGAGGCCGTCGATGCCGGGCAATTGCACGTCCATCAGGATCAGTCGCGGACTCAAGTTTTTTAGCACGCGCAACGCCTCATCGGCGTCGCCGGCCGTATGCACGTCGTACCCCTCACCAGCAAGCAGCACGCGGATGAGCTTTGAGTTCACTGGATTGTCATCAACAATCAAAATCGATTTTGCTGCCATTTTTGACTCTTTCCCTTTGGTTCTGTGAATTCCTTTTCCGTCAAACCTTAGGCTTTATACGTCCTTTCCCGTGCTCTCGACCTAAAACCCTTTGGCCGACAATTGTGCGTGCAGTTCTCTCACGACAGCATCGACACCGCCTTGGCTTTTCGCGGCGATGCCTTGTGCCGCGCAGCGTAATCGCTCCTTCTCTGCTCCGGTGAGGTCCTGGTTCGACCACACAATCACCGGCAGATCGCGTCCACGGGGGGATTTCCGCAAGCGATCGAGAAACTCGAAACCGTCCATCTCGGGCATCAATAGATCGAGCACCACGGCGTCGGCCTGATCGCTTTCGGCCGCCGCAAGCCCGCTAACGCTACTGCTGTAACAGATGGCCTGATATCCCAACGGCTCCAGCGCGGCGCGCGCAAGCTTTAGCGCGGTCGGGTCATCGTCCACGACCATGACTCTGCCTTTTGACTTGGCAGGTTGGACCCCCGCCCGTGCCAGAGCCTCAAGGAGAACACTCTGCTCGACCGGCTTGGTTAGAAAATCCTGAATGGGAAATCCCTTCGCGGTATCTTTTTCCGCGACAATCGTGATGACGACGATCGGGGTATTTTGATTCGGGCCATCGCTGCGGATCGCGCGCAGGATGTGCCATCCTGTCATGTCGGGGAGAATCAGATCTAAGAGAATCGCGCTGTACGCCTCTTGAAAACACTTCGCAATGGCCTCGCTGCCTGTCGCTGCAATCTGCACGCTGTAGCCATGACGAGCCAGAATCGTCGCGAACAGCTTCCGGTCGTGAGCATTGTCATCGATGATGAGGATCGAAGGCTTAGGACCCGATAATGACGGCGCTAGGTCCTCCGCTTTCGGCTTCGAACCGAATACCCGCGGCAGGATTGCAAAGAATGTGCTGCCTTGACCAGCCGTGCTGGTGACACCGACCTTGCCATCCTGCGCTTCGACGATTTTTTTCGTCAGAGCGAGGCCGAGGCCGGTCCCTTGATGTTTCTTTGCGGCGTTGGATTCCAGTTGCTCGAACTCAAGGAAAAGCCTGCTGATGTCGCGGGCGTCAATGCCGATGCCGTTGTCTTCGACTTCGATGCGAAAATAGTTCGGCCCGGCTGGTTTAGCGCGAACCCAGACATCGCGATTCTCCGCACTGAACTTCAAGGCGTTCGACAGGTAATTATAGAGAACCTGTTTCAATTTGGCTGGGTCGATCTCTAGGCGGTCTACCTCCGCAGCGATGTCGACGACGATCTTGATGCCCCGGGATGCCGCCAGTGTTCTGAGGATTTCCACCACCTCGGCGACGATCTGCTTCAACTCGAGCGGCTCTGCTCTAAAGTCAATCTTGCCGGCTTCAACTTTGGAAAGATCCAGAATGTCGTTGATCAGGCCGAGCAGATGATGCGCGCTGGTTAAAATATCTCCGAGGTATTCTTTGAAGTTAGCCGCAACCGGCCCTACTTTGCCGTCGTGCATCAGTTCGGCGAAGCCGATGATGCCGTTCAGCGGTGTGCGCAATTCGTGTGACATATTGGCGAGAAATTCGCTCTTGACGCGGTTCGCTCGCTCGATCACCTGGTTCTGTGCTTCCAAGGATTCGTTTTGAGAGCGGAGCTGCTCTTCCAGACCTTTGCGGTCGCTGATGTCGCGAATCGAGCTCGTGACCAGAGTGCCTTCTTCGGTTTCGATCGGGCTGAGGCTGATCTCGATGGGAAATTCACTGGCGTCCTTACGCAGACCGTAGAGGGTAAGACCCGCGCCCATGGGACGCACCTTGGGATTGGAGAAATACCCGTCGCGGTGCGCAGGATGCCTCTGGCGAAAACGTTCCGGTACGAGCAGCTCCACCGGTTTACCGAGCAGCTCCGAGCGTCGATACCCGAAAAGCCTTTCGGTCTGGGCATTCACCAACAAGATCACGCCCTGCTGGTTAACGATCACGACCGCGTCGGGTGCCGATTCGAGTAGACCGCGAAACTTGCCCTCGGCGCGCTTTTGCTCCGAAATATCGCGGATGGCACTCATGGCGAACGTGCCTTCTTCGATCTCTAACGGGCTCAGGCTGATCTCTAC
>JBEVIO010000309.1:0-3645 GCA_040510635.1 Binatia bacterium
TGCCGGCCCGGAGCCGCTGGCTGCCATGATCAAGCTTTTCACCCTTCCAGGAAAATTTTCCGCCAACGACAACGCTATTCGTCCGCCCATTGAATGGCCGATGAAATGCGCCGACGATAGCTTTAGGTGATCCATCAGCGCAACGATATCCAGCGCCATCTGCTCGATGGTATAGACGCTCTGCTCGGCCACCGACCGGCCGCAGCCGCGCGGATCGTGAAAGATGATATTCAATGAATTCGCCAGCGGCATCTGCGACGGCTTCCAGACTTCGCCGGAATAAGCGGTGGACGGCACGAAAATCAACGGCTCGCCTTGGCCGTGGGTTTCGTAGTAGAGATCAACCCCGGTAGGCAGTTTTACGTTTGGCATGATTCGTATTCCTCCGGCCGGCGACCGCTAATTCGGCAGCCAGCACACCGCGGCGATCTCGCTTAGCTCTCGCCGTAGCTTCTCCCACGAAGCCCCGCCATCGTCGCTGCGGTAAAGATAACCATAGCGGCTCGCCGCAATCAGAATGTTCGGATCCGCTCGATTCGTGCCGAACGTCCAGACCGTTGAATTGGGCTGCACTGGCAAGGGCAACAACTTCCAGCTTTTGCCAAGGTCTCTGGAGCGAGCGATGGCGCCCGATGATCCGGGCGTAAAGTCGCCGAATCCCAAGAAGATGCCTTTCGGATCTGCAGAATCAACGGCGATGCCGCGCAGGTAGGTCTCTTTTCTCGGGTACTCCCAGGGAAGACTTGTCTGCATGCCGCGAGTTTCCCAAGTGGCGCCGTTATCGATGCTTGCGTAGATTTCACGATTGGCCATGATAAAAACGGTCTTCGGCGGCCCCGCAGTTACAGCCACATTGTGGATGTCCTTATGACCGGTCACTTCCACCAGCTCCCAGGTTTCCCCGCCGTCGCTGCTATGGCGTGCGCCGTCAACTTCGAGCCCCACCCAAATGTGCTTCGGCTCCACCGGATCGACGGCAATGCCGGTGAATCTCGGCGTGCCGACCGCCTCGCACTCCGCCGCGACTTCCATCGGCCGCTTCTCCCAAGTCCGACCGCCGTCCTTGGATCGAAAGAGCATCGCCGGCGTCGGCGTGCCGGTTCCGACAAACATGTTGTCTGGATTCACCGGATCGATCCCAATCGCCCAGATATAGTGGGGATTGAGCGCCGAGTCGATGTACTGCCAGTTTGCTCCGCGATCTTCGCTGCGATAGAGCCCTCTTTCGGTGCCGGCAAAGAGAATGTTCGGTTGCCGCGGCTGCATAGCGATACATCGCACCGAGGCTTCATATGCGAATCCGCGGCGCGGTCCGATGCGCGCCCAGGTTTGCCCATTATCTTCGCTGCGCATGATACTCTGCCCGATGGTCCCGACGACTATTGTTACATCCATCATAGTCCCTCCTGAAACGCTTTGAACAATTTGAACGGCTTGAACGTTTTGAACGAGTTACACATTCACCCTATGCAAATCCCGCGTGCGCGGACCCGCGGCGGCACCCGGCGCAAATAATGTATTCAACCGGTCGATCTCGTCTCGGCTCAGTTTGATATCCGCCGCTTTGATATTTTCCTCGAGGTGGCGGCGCGACTTGTTGCTGGGAATTGGAATGATATCCGGGCCCTGCGCCATAAGCCAGGCCAACGCAAGCTGGGCCGGAGTGACGTTCTTCTCCCTGGCCATAGCTTCGAACCTCGAAAGCAATTCCAGATTGCGATCGAGATTTTCCGCTTGGAAGCGCGGGTGATTGATTCGGCCATCGCCATCGCTCATGTCCTTGGGATTGTGCACCGCGCCCGCAAAAAACCCCCGTCCCAGCGGCGAATAGGCCATAAATCCCATGGCGAACTCGCGGCAAGCCTGAATGTTGCCGCCCTCCGGGTCCCGCGACCAGAGCGAGTACTCCATCTGCAAAGACACGATGGGATGCAATTTGCGCGCGCGGCGAATGGAATTGGCGCTCGCCTCCGACAAACCGACGTGACGAGTGAGACCCCGTTCAACCAATCGCGCCATGGCGCCGACTGACTCTTCGACGGGAATATTCGGATCGACGCGTGACATGCAAAAAACATCGAGACAATCGATGCCGAGCCGCTTGACGCTCTGCTCGCAATTCTGCGTTAAGTACTCCGGCGTGCTGCCGCTACGGATGCCGCTCGCATCCGGCGCGCGCGGGCTACCCGACTTGGAGTGAATTACGATCCGCTCGCGCCGGCCCTTGAGAGCCTTGGCGATCAGCTCATGATTATGCCCGCTGCCGTAACTCGCCGACGTGTCGATGAAGTTGATGCCGAGATCGAAAGCGCGGTGCAACGTCGCAATCGACTCGTTGTCATCGGCGGGGCCGTAGGCGCCGGACATGCTCATACAGCCGAGGCCAAGGCGCGAAACTTTAAATTCCGTCGTACCGAACTGGACATATTCCATGCGCTTCCTCCATCAATGTGTGACCCGCACTGATCTTCCCAGCGCGGATCGAAATTAGCCTTCAGCGCCACAGTTACGCCACAAGGAGCGAGCGAGTCAACCCCCAGCCAATACCCCGAAAGCCACTCCCGTATGGCGGCCATCCGTCAGCGTTTGCCAAGTCCTGTCACTGCCTCGCTCAAGTAGCTCTGATCGACGTATTTTACCGGTTCCGGCAGCGGACCTTTAGCGCCGGTTTGCTCGGCGTAAATGCGAATATTGTATTTGAGGCCCTCCATTGTAACTTCGCCGTCGGGAGGCCAAAAGCGATTTTGCGTATAAAATTCCCAACCTGCGCGGGCGTGGGCCGGCTTGAGCTGCATCTCTTTGGCCAAAAAGTCGACGGCGGCTTCCCGGTTTTCATGCAGCCAGCGCAGCGACTGCACCATCGCGCGCATGAAACGCACCGCAACCGGGCGGTTCTTTTCCGCCCAGCTTCGGCGCATCGCGATGACGTTGGTTTGAAAATAGGGCACGCCGTCAGAAAGCTTGCCGATGATATTAAACCCGGCTTCCTCGGCGGCTAAATTGAGCGGCACAGCCACGGTCGTCGCGCCTATCTGGCCCGATTGCAACGCCGCGAGGTTGGTTGCCGAACCACCGGCGATAATCAGAAGCTTATAATCGCGCGGGTATTCCAGCCCTTTTAACTTCAGTGCCTCGCGCAGCACCGTAATCGTTCCGCCGGTCAATGACGCGGTACCGAAAGTTGCCCCGCGCAAATCTTCGTAGCTCTTGATATGCTTGGCCGCGATGATGAATTGCGCCGTGCCGTTAATGACGCCGCCGGTGAGAATGAAATCCAGGCCTCGCTCCGACGCATCGATATAAGGTTCAGCGCCGCCGGAGCCGATATGCAGAGATCCGGCGGAAAGCGCCTGGACGGTCATCGGCATGCCGCGCAGCAACACCAACTGCACGTCCAGACCTTGCTGCTCGAAGAATCCCTTCTTCGTGCCAACCCAAAGCGGACTGTAGCCTAGAGTTTTGCTCGACGCGCCGAGAAAGAGTTTCGGCCTGTCCTGAGCCGCAATCGAGACAGTGAGCAGTAAAGAAACCCAAAAAGCGATGAAGAATCCGAGATGGACAAACATGCGGCCCCCCTCTTATTTCACAACCTCCGCACCACCGGCATCGCTTCTTTCGCAAACAGCCGCATGGAAGCCAGCGCCT
>JBEVIO010000310.1:0-4048 GCA_040510635.1 Binatia bacterium
TAGAGCGAGAAAAACGATGGGCGAGAACGCTCCCAGGCGACCGCCGCATTGTCCGGCGCGTCAGGCGAGTCGATGAAGGTGACCGACAAAACCAGTTTCTTCGAGTCCGTGCGCAAGCGCAACGTCACACCCGCCGCCGACTTGCCGCGGCGCGCCGTGCGCGCCGGCCACTGATCGCGCCAAAATTTCGGCACGCGCACCGGCTGCAGACCGCCGTCACGCGGTTCCCAGTCAGCGACGTTTAGCCAGTCGAGCCGTTCATCGCGGACTTCGAGCCATTGCAAAGCTACATCTTTGTCGTGATTTGTCATTGCGATTGCCTTACCGATTTATCTATCATCCTTCATTTTTTCGTCACGCGCCCAGCGCCGGCATGACCTTGGTCGCGAAGAGGTCGATCGAATGCATGACCTGCTCATGTTTCAAACCGCCGAAGCTGAACATACCGACTAGACTATCCGGCCGTGCGGTTTCGATCATCACGCGGGCTTTTTTTATGACCGTGTTCGGACTGCCAATCAGTGATGTGCCCCACTCATCGAGACGCTTGACCGTGAGACCGCCGGGAAAATACGGAAACCGCTCCGTGAATTTTGGCAGGTCATCGGTGGACACGCTCTCGCCGCGCCAGACGTTGTCGGTTGCGAGTTGCCAAAAGCGGGTGATCTGCGGCGTCGCGGCGTTCCACGCCTGCTCGTCGGTGTCGGCGACGTAGATATCGCGCACCATGATCGCGTCGCCTGTGCCCGGTAATTCGCTGTGCTTGGCGCGTTCATCGCGATAGGACTGGATCGCCCGCGCGCAGTTCGCGAGCGGTTGGCGCGACAGCGCCAGGTTCCAGCCGCGACGCGCTACCATCGCCGGGCTGTCGGGCGAAGTGGCGCCGTAGTAAATCGGCGGATGCGGTTTCTGCAACGGCCGCGGACGGCAAATGATGTCGACGTAGTTCCACGCCTTGCCAGTGTAGGTGAAAGTGTCTTCGGTCCAAGAGCGCATCAGTATTTCAATGCCTTCTTCGAAGCGCGCTTGGGCGGTGTCGCGGTCGAGCCCGTGCTTGAGATCATCGCGCGGGACGCCCCGGCCGAGGCCGACGTTCAGCCGTCCGTTCGTGAGAATATCCAACATGCCGCATTCCTCGGCGAGGCGCATCGGATCGTAGAGCGGCAAGACGTTCACGAGGTTACCCATGCGCAGACGTTGGGTGCGCGGCGCGAGCGTAGCGATGATCAAATTCGGCGACGCCAGCATGCCGTAGTCGGAATGATGGTGCTCGGCGAACCAGGCCTCGTCGAAGCCTAACTTCTCGGTGAGCAAGATTTGCTCGAGCAATTCTTCGAAGGCTTGTTTTTCCGGCACCGCCGGTCGCGATTGGTTGTAACTAAAAGTTCCGAAGCGCATGCCTCACTCCTCCCGCGAACTTCGCGATCCTCAAAAAGCCCTATTTGCGATTTTACTCTTCATCGGGGCAGATACAAATTCCGCCGCGAGGAAATATCACATGCCGAGCCAGTTTTGAATTGCGCCGGACTCGAACTGGATATGCACCAGTTTTTGAAATAGCAGATGGAACAACACCCAGGTGATGGCCGTGAGAGCCAGCGATTGGAACCAGCTCGCCTCGCTCTGAAACTTTAGGTAGAAAAACATGAAGAGCGGAACCGTCGACGGGAAGCCGATCAGATAGACTGCGAGTATGAAACCGGCGATCCAAGAAAAGATGGTGATGATCCGGCGCCGCGCGACGTTTTCGTCGACATCGCCGGAGAAATCCGCGTCTACGGCGGGCCCCTTGCTGACCTCGGGGGCGCGGAAGAATTCGAGATAAAGATGGAGGAGCACGAGAAGTAAGAGAGGGATGGCAATGGCTAGGGGGAAAAAGCCGGTTTTGAATGACCAGCGCGAGGCAGCCAAGATCGCGTAGCCCGAGACGAGGATCAGAAACGCGCTGAAATAGAGATGACCTTTGCTCTTCATCAGTCGCCACCGCCGGCCCAAGCCGGCTTTTCACGCACGAAGGGATATACGATGACGAACACCATCAGCAGGATCAAAACAACCACGATAGGATGTGCCAGCCAGGCGAAACCATAACGCGCGACCGAAATGAACAGGTAGGTTTCCACCAGCTTGCCCAGCACCAAGCCCAGTACGAGCGGCGGCCGCGGCCAACCCCACAGCACCATCAGGTAGCCGAGCACGCCGAAACAGAAAGTTACGATCAGGTCGGCGATATGACCGTTGGCGGTGTAACTGCCGACGAAGACGAGTAATAGGACGAAGGGTATGATCAGACCGCCTCTAATGTAAGTTACTTTCGCTAGTTGGTTGAGCACCGCAAGCGACAGGACGACGGTAATGATGTTCGCAATCACCAGAGTCCAAACCATCGAATAGGTCACGGCCAGATGTTTGCTCAGCATATCGGGGCCGGGCACCAACCCCATGATCATGAATCCGCCGAGAAGAATCGCCATGGCGCCGCTGCCCGGCACGCCGAAAGCGATAGTCGGAACCAGGTCACCGCCTTCTTTGGAATTGTTCGCGGCGCCTGGCCCGAGCACGCCGCGCACATCTCCCTTACCGAATCGCTCACGGTCTTTTGCATCCTTTGCGCTCTGCACGGCGTGGGCATAGGCCATCCATTGAGCAACGCCGCCGCCCGCGCCGGGCATAATGCCGACGAATACGCCGACCGCCGAGCAGCGAAACACCAGCCAGAAATGGCGGAATGTGTCTTTGATGCCTTCGACGACGCCGCGGCTTAGATTCTCCGCGGGACGGTCGCCGGCGATGGAAGTGCCGCGTACGGCCAAGTCGACCAACTCAGGGATGGCGAAGATTCCCACCAGTACCGGAACGAGATCGAGTCCCTCCCAGAGATACAGTAGACCCATGTCGAATCGGAGCGAGCCCGACTGGCGCTCTTGGCCGATGGTTGAAAGCAAGAGACCGAGTAGTCCCATCGCGAAGCCGCGGATCTGACCTCTGACGCTCAAGCCGCTGAGCGAGGTGATGCAGGCGATCCCGATCATCGACAGTAAGAATAGCTCGGGCGAGCCAAAGGTCAGCACCAGCGGACGCACGATGGGGATCGCGAGAGCGAGAGCGACTGCGCCGATCAATGCGCCGACGAGGGAGCTCATCAGCGCCGCGCCGAGCGCGCGGCCCGCTTCGCCGTTTTTCGCCATCGGATAACCGTCGACGACGGTAGCCGCGGAAAGTCCCTCGCCGGGCACGCCGAAAAGTATCGAGGTGATATCGCCGGTGGTCGCCGCGACCGAATGCATTCCCAGTAAAAAGGCGAAAGCCTCAGCGGGAGCCATCTTGAAGACAAACGGAATCATGAGCGCGAGCGTCGCGGCGCCGCCTATGCCTGGAAGCAAGCCGACGCAAAAGCCAAGGCCCATGCCGACCAGCATCAGGCTGAAGGCTTTCCACTGGAGCACTAAAAAAAGACCTTCGATGAAGGCGTCGAGCATCGTTTACCGATTTCCTTGCGACTGGGCGTGATTGAAACGACGATACAAAATCCGACGAAGACCGGCGCGACTATAGTTCAAGCTTGAAAACCGTTCAAGTTGTTCGGCCAACTTGAGTTGCCGGTTCAAAGCTCAATGTTCAAGGTTCAGGGTCAGAAAAACCTCCGAGCCGGATTGAATTAATTCGGAGGCCTTGAACATTGAACCTTGAACTAAACTCCAGAGTTTCATTGACGCATTGTGGGCGCGGTGTTAAGAAAGGCGGCGAAAAGGTGGTCGAAAATCGCGCAGAGAGGAATAATTATGGCCAAACTCGTACTCGCCGCCGGCGTGCCGCATCCGCCCCGTCTCGTCTTCGAGATGCAGCAGTCTCCCGGCAAGGTGAAGGGCGAAGCGCTCATGAAACAAGTGCGCGAGCAAGTGGAAAAAGCCGAGCCCGATCTCATCATCGAAGTTGACAGTGATCATTTCGTGAATTTTTTCTACAACAACCTGCCGTCGTTCTGCATCGGCATGGCGGAGGAGGCGCAGGGTCCGCAGGAAGATTGGTGCCCGATGCCGCGCTACAC
>JBEVIO010000311.1:0-5690 GCA_040510635.1 Binatia bacterium
TTCAAGAGCGGCAAAATGTTCGTCAGCTGCGAGGGCAACGAGAAAGCCTTGGCCTATGCCATCGAGCGCGTCGGACCCGAGCCGTTCATTTTAGCCTCGGACTTCCCGCACGAGATTTCCCTCGACAACTGCATGGAAGAAATCAACGAAATCGTCGAACGCCATGATCTTAAGGATGCCCACAAAGAAGCGATACTTGGAGAAAACGCGCGGCGCTTCTATCAAATCTAGGTCGTCATTTATGATCCGCGATGCTCCATCGCGGGTCTCGTCAACAAGGAGAGCAGAAATGCCACGACGTCTGTGTTCTACTCTAGCCTTTCTCGTGCTCCTAGCAGTGCTTCTCTCCAGTATCGCGCCGGCGACAGCTCTCGACAAAATTAAATTTCCCTACTCGCCGATCTCGTATCACAGTCTCCCCTTTTTGGTCGCCTACGAAGCAAGGCTTTTTGAAAAATACGGGCTTGAAGTCGATCCCGTGTTCGCCGGCGCCTCGTCTTTGATCGTACAATCCATGCTGGCCGGCGAGGCCGATCTGGCGGGCATGGCGGGACCGGCGGTAATCTCCAATGTTCTTAAAGGCGGCGACGTGATACAAGTCGCTGCGCTGGTCAAGTCTTTTAGCGTGCCGCTCTACGTCCAGCCGTCGATTACTCAGGTGGCGCAATTGTCCGGCAAGAGAGTCGGCGTCACCCGCTTCGGCTCAGTGTCGCACTTCACCGCGAAGGCGATCTTGGACCGCTCCAACATCACCGACGCCGTCATCGTGCAAACCGGCGGCTACCCGGAGTCGATGACCGCCCTCAGCACCAACGCCATCGCCGGCGCGATGATCCCGGCGCCGCAAAGCGTCGTGCTGCGCGAGAAAGGCTTTCGCGAGCTGGTCAGCATCAAACAAATTCGCGATATGAATATCCGTTTCATCGAGCAGGGAATCGTGGCCCGGCGCGCCTACGCCGAAAAGAACGCCGACATCGTCAAACGATTTATTGAAGCCGTCTACGACGGCTTGAAAAAAATCCACGACGACAAAGCTCTTGCCGTTAAGGTTCTCGGCAAATACACCAAAGTGACGCGGCAGAACATGCTCGATGAGAGCTATCAAGCGGGCATCGACGCCTTCGCTAAGGACCCGCGCGTGCCGCCGGAAGTATTCAAGGATCTGGCCGAGCAGCTTGTCGCTTTGAAGTTGATCGATGCCGCAGCGGCACAAAAAACCGCACTGACCGCTTATTACGACAATCGCTACGTGGATGAGCTGGAGAAAACGGGTTTCTTCAAACGGCTATGGCAATGAATCGGCAGTAACCGAAAAAGGAGCCCATGAAGCATTTAACTTGCCTAAGCCGGCATCGATCCAAACGTCCCGTTCGCAAAAATATTTTTACGCTGCTGCTGAGCTTTGCGGCAGTCAGTACCGTGGCGCTTTCTATGGCCTTTGCTCAAAGCTCGGCCCCCCTTCTCGTCGCCTACGCCGGTCAGAACGAAACCGTCGGGCCGATGTGGGTCGGCATTGAAAAGGGCACGTTCAGAAAATACGGCCTCGACGTTCGGTTGGTTCAATTGCGCACCGGATCGCTCAGCATGGCGACACTTTCTTCGGGGCAGGTGCAATACAATTACGGCTCGCCCGGCAATGCGCTTAGCGCGGCCGTGGGCGGCATGAAAATACACTGCGTCGCTTCGCCGGTGCAGAAAATTCCGCGCGAGCTGGTAGCGCGTAAAGAAATCCGCACTTTGGAGGATCTGCGCGGCAAAACCTTCGGGGTGCAAAGCATCGGCGGCGGTTTTTGGCTCCAAACGATGATCGCGCTGGATCAGCTCGGTATCGATCCGGAAAAATACGATCTCAAAATGCGCATCCTCGGCGATACGGCGACGGTGACGCAGGCGCTCGGTTCCGGCGGCGTCGACGCCACCGTCATCCCGTATAGTTTCAGCGAGGCGGCGAAACGAGCGGGGGCCAACGTGCTCGCTGACATCGGCAAGTTGAGTTTTCCCTATCAGGGCACGACGCTTTGCTTCCTGCGGGAGTCGGCCGCGAACTCGCCCGACCAAATCTCGCGCTTGCTCAAAGGATTGGTGGATGCCGTCGTGTTGATTCACGACCCCGGCGCCAAGGCGGATATCGTCGAAATCCTGCGCAAAGCTTTCCGCTTCCCCAAGGCGGAAGATGCCGAAGCGTCCTACAAAGTGCTCACCATCATGGCGACGATCGACATGATGCCGGACCCTGCCGCATGGAAGCTGGTGCAAAAAGTGACCGCCAAGATCAATCCCAAAGTCGCCCAAGTGGAACTGAGTCAAGTGCTGAGCCCTGCCGCCGTGCGCAGTCTCGAAGAGAGCGGCTTCTTGGCTGAGGCGCGCAAGAAGTTACGCTGAAAGATCTACCGAGGAGAAAACCCATGCTTCAAGGCTTCCGCGTTTTCGATGCCGACGCGCACGGCTCGATCAATCCCCGAATGTGGGAACATCTGCCGGAACAGTATCGCGCGCGCCGTCCCCGTCCGGTGGCGATCCATGACGGCGACGGATTAGGAAACTTTAACGCAGGTTGGCTGATCGAAGGGTCGCTCGAGCCGCATGCTTTGGGGCCGGGAGCGCAACAGGCGAATACGCCGCGCAACGTGCTCGCGGAGTTCGGCGCGACGACTGAACGCGAGCACTGTTCGATCGGCAGTATGACGCTAAACGATCCGCAAGCGCGCTTGCGCGATATGGACCGCATGGGCCTTGATGCCCAGATGCTTTTTCCGAGCACGCTCTACGCGCACATGACCCCAGACCCTGGATTCGAAGCGGCGCTCTTTCGCGCCTACAATCGTTACCTCGGCGCGCAGTGCCAGCAAGCGCCGAAGCGTCTTACGTGGTCGGGCCTCCTGCCCTTGCGTGATCGGCGTCAGGCCTTTGAAGCGTTAGAGGAGATGCAGCGCTTGGGTGCGCGCGCGGCTGTGGTGTTCGGCACCGCGGGCGAACGCATGCTTTCGGATCCGAGCTTTCTGCCGATCTGGGATGAATTTGCGCGCGCGCAATTGCCGCTTTGCGTGCACATGGGCATGAGCTATCCGCCGCTCGCTCAGCTCGGCCAGTCGATTTATGACGGCCATGTGATCGGCATGTCGCTGCCCGCGCAGCTCGCCTTCATGGCGATCGTCGGCCATCGCATGCTGGATCGCTACCCGGATTTAAAAGTTGCGTTTCTCGAATTCGGCGCCGAATGGATTTTCTACATGGTATCGCGAATGGATCATTATCTGCCGCTCGATCGCGGCGCCCATCCGTTCGGTTTGAGCATGCCGAACGCGGCTCAATTGCCGCGCGACAACATTCGGGATTACGTGAAGTCAGGCAGAATTTTCATCGCTGCCGAAGCCGACGACCGCATGCTGCATAACTTGTTCGAGTTCATTGGCGAGGATCACGTCCTGTTTTCATCCGACTTTCCCCACGGCGAGGGACGCGAAAACGCCGCGCTGGAAATCATCGAGCGCAAGGATCTCTCGGAGAGACAAAAGCAAAAGCTGCTCTGCGAAAACACCGTGCGTTTGTTCGGTGAGCCGTAGGCAAAATCGTCGCTCAAAAAACTCCCCCCGCTCTGGCAACAAGGGTAGGCGAAATTCAAACGGATTTGACTCAGGAAAGACGCTTTGCAAACTTTTCGATCAAGGCGTTAAACCGGTCGGGCTCGTCGGCAAAAAGCGCATGGCCGGCTTTTTTGAAGACTTCGATTTGCGTCGCGGGCCGGTTCTTTTTTAGATTCACGGCCTGTTGCTCGAATTGCGGCGTTACCACGTAGAGAAAGGGCTTGTCGAAAGCACGAGCGATGCTGCGCCAGTGGGCGCGCTCATAAGGATAATCCAAAAGCGCCACACTGTCATCCACCGTCATTCGTTTTGCGCCGCGCACCAGTTCGGCGAGCTCTTTTTCGCTCCGCGGCTTGGCGAAGATGGCGCGCACGAAATCATGCAGCGTCTTGTCGCGATTAGCGCGTAAACTTTCTTTGAAAGTTCCGCCGGAACCGGGCGCCGGCTCCTCGCCGACCGAGCTATCGACGAGCACCAGACCGGAAAGACGAGCCGTTCCGAACATCTGAATGTACTGCAGCGCTTCGATCGCGCCCAGCGACCAGCCGATCAGCAACACATGGGATCGCGGCGCCAAAAACTCGTGCAGATCGGTCGCGCGTCGTTCCGCGGTGTAGCCGACCGGCGCCACCTGGGATTCTCCCTGCCCGCGCGGGTCGAGGGCGAGAGTGAGATAGTGTTGGCCAAAGGCGTCCAATTGCTTGCGCCAAATCGACGCCGGCATCAACCAACCGGGCACCAAAGCGATGGTTAGATTTTTCTTGTCTGCGCGCTCGGATCCTGCTTCAAGAAACGACAGGGCAAACTTGTCGCTGGTTTGAAATGATCGGCGAGTTACTTCGGCAGCGGTGCCGGGGCTTGCCATGATCAATAACAAGGCGATGCACTGGCATTGCCGCCACACGGGATCGCCTCGCTAACGGTGTGAGACGATGAGACCGGACTGTTGGCCGCGCCAATGATAGCCGAAAGAAAATGGCAGTGAACTCTGCTCCTGGCGGGAATTAAAGGCTACCTCGAGATCTTTCTGATAACCATACTTCATCGGTCGGATCGGTCGGTGGTAGCGCCCGTACAATTTCACCTGCCACGGATTCTGACTGATGTAGCGATAAGGGATCCCGGTGTCGTCTTGCACGACGATGTCGGCGGCGTCCAAAAGCATGGTCCGGGTTTTTGAAAATTGCTGATCATGCAACAGATAGGATGCCGATTTGATTAGAACCGTCGCCTGCTTATACTGACCAACCCAATTAAGGAAGTCCGGGTAGAATTCGAGCGCTTTGTCGGTTGCGTCCAGCCCAACATAGTAAAGCTGTTGCGTGCCCGCAGCGTTGGGACTGGCGAACTCGATGCGCACGGCCCGCATCACCACCGGCGGTCGTTTTGCTTCCGGCGAATCGTAAGCGTGAGTGAGCTCCGGAAACAGATCGAGGGGCTCTATTCTTATGATCCGCCGATTCATCAACGCCATCATGGTCGCCATCACCGGCACCGTGCCGCGGATCCACGGTGTCGTCAACTGTTTGGTCATATACGACGTGATGAAATAATTCCGCTCGAAAATATCGCGAAACGCGCTGCGCACGTCTTGCAGCAGCTTGGTAAACTGCACGAGGGTTACCGATTCCAAATCAGGCAGTGTTCCGGGCCTTTCGAGACTAAAGAACACGTAGCGTCCATGGTCAGGGAAAAAAGCGTATGCATTTAAAAAATCCGGACCGCTGAACGGATAGATCAGGGTTTTTTTCTGCGCGCTCGCGATCTTGATCTCATGGGTCCGCCAAGCTTCCATAGTCTGGATGCGGTTGCGCACCTGATTCCAACTAGAGGTCATCCACTGCTGGTGCTCTTTAAACGCGTCAGCTTCGACAAATCGTTTCAACGCGGGATCCGGCGGATTGGGAATGATCCCGGCGAGAATTTGCGCCGTCGCGGTGGCGCGCCGGTTATATTCCAGGTTCTCGCCGCCGGTGGCGAGACCCTGTCCCGCCGAGAACAAAAAGACCAAAGCGGCCAATAGCGCGGCCGATCGGAAATAACTCTGCAAAAACTTAATTCTTTTTAATCTCATAAGCTATAAAACATAAATAAAAACATTAACTC
>JBEVIO010000312.1:0-3150 GCA_040510635.1 Binatia bacterium
GGATATCCCTTCTCCGCCACTGGCCGGCATCCGGGTCGTTAGAGATTTCTTGGCCCAGACCGATCCGGAGGTGAAGAAAATGAATCTCGAATCTTTCATCACGAGCCAGTTTACCGATCGCCTGCAGAGAGAAGGCGTGAAGTGAAGCGAAGGAACAGTGTGGGCGGTGGGCGAAATTTTCTTTTGCTGCTCGCAATCCTATCGCTGCCACTCACGCCAAAGTCCGAATGCAACGCAGCCGAAAAACCATTGCAGAAAGTGCGCGCCGGCTACGTTAGCCCGAGCACGGATAACGTCCTGCTGCCGATCGCGCAAAAACGCGGCTTTCTCAGGCATCACGGCATCGAGGTCGAGATCATCGCTCTGCGCGGCGGTGTGCAGATGGCGCAGGCGTTGCTTAGCGATAGCTTACAGTTCGCGCAAATGGCAGGCTCAGTAGTGGTCCGCTCGGTTTTGGCCGGCGGCGATCTCGTCATGATTGCCGGTTTCGTTAACCGAATCAGTTATCTCATGGTCTCACGCCCTAACATCAACGGCATGAAAGATTTGACCGGCAAGAAAATCGCCACGGCGTCCATCGGCGGTTCGGTGGATTCGGTGCTGCGGCTCGGCCTAAAGGCTTCGGGAATCGACCCGCAGCAAGCAACCCTATTGCCGGCGGGACCGCCGAACGCACGCATTGCCGCTCTGGCCAGCGGCCAAATGGATGCAACGATCGTGTTGCCCGAAAATCTCGGTGTTGCTGAAAAAGCCGGGCTCAAAATTCTCAAAGATCTCTCAGAGGTCGACCTACAGATTCAGCACACAGGTTTGGTGGTGAGACGGACCTTGATCAAGGAAAATCGCAATCTCGTCAAGTCGTTTCTCGCGGCGATCGTCGAGGCGATCAATTTTTATCGCGACAACGAGCGTGAGACGATCGAAATCATGGGCGCATTTGCCGGCACGAGAGATGCCAGGCCGTTGCAGGATAGTTATCGGTTTCATAAACGTCTTTTCGCGCAGCCGCCCTATCCCTCCGCGGAGGGATTCAAAACGGTGCTCGCCGAGATTCGCGATCCGGCGATCGATGAAAAGAAGGTTCGCGCCGAGCAATTCTTTGACAGGACTTTGCTGGATGAGCTGAAAGCAAAATAAGGGGGCACGGGCACTCTTGTCCAAAACGCATCATTTTGAATCGGATCAGCACGAGCGGAATTACATCCCCCCTTTACAAAAAGGGGGAATGAGGGGGATTTTCTAGAGAACAATTTGACAAATCTCCCCTGGCCCCTCTTTTTCAAAGAGGGGGATCGAACGATCGGAGACAGCAGTGGGGCAGGAGCTAAGTCGTGATGGCGAACAGGTCGGCAGGGTATTTTTCTGTGATAGTTTGTGGACCAGGGCGAACTTTTTAGCGCACGATGATCCATCCAAAGAGTCATTATCTCAGCGTTAGCCTCGCGCTTGTGGTTTTGTTCGCGTTGCCGCTTCACGCTAAGGACATCGTCATCGCGACCTCGTCGATGACTTTGACCAGCATCCCTTATCTCGTCGCAATTGAAAAAAGATTTTTTGAAAAGGAAGGACTCGCGGCACAATATGTCGTGATGCGTTCGGATCTCGCCGTGAAGGGATTGATCACCGGCGACGTCGACTACAACCAGAGCGTATCGAGCGTTCTCCGTGCCGGCGTTGCCGGTGCTCCTTTAATCACCGTCGCCGGAATTTACAACCGCACTTTCTTCGAATTGATTGCCCGGCACGATATTAAATCCCTCGCCGAACTGAAAGGTAAGACGGTCGGCATCAGCCGTTACGGCGCCTCTACCGAGTACGCGCTACGATTCGGCCTCAAGGCCAACGGCATCGATCCCGACAAGCAGATCAAGATGCTAGCAGTCGGCGAAGATGCCGCCCGAATAGCCGGACTGCAAAATGGTACACTGGCCGCCATCGTGTCACAGGTACCGGCGAATTTTTTCGCGCACAAAGTCGGCGGCCATACGCTTCTTCCCTTGGGTGAATATATGGAGACCCTGCTGGCAGGCGCCGGTGTCAGCCAGAAAAAGCTGGAACAAAACCGCGATGAAGTGAAACGATGCATTCGTGCACTGCTGCGCTCGCTCGACTTCATGCAGACTCAACCGGTTGAAGTAAAAGCCTTGACCCAGAGACGACTCGGTGTATCCGAAACGGGTATGGTGGATTATATCTATGGCCTGGTAACGAGATATGCCACGCGTAATGGCATTCCTTCACAGAAAGCGATCGAGAACACGCTTTTGGGGACGCCCTTCGAAGGCAAGCTAACAAACTTTGACAAGCTTACCGATTTCTCCGTCGCGCGCGAAATCGCGGACGGAAAGTAGAATTAGCCGGCGAATGCTGATCACGCTGGGGCGAAGCAAAGAAAGGTAGTGCGTATGAGCAACGACGATTCGAAACCGCAAAGACAAGAAATTTTGGCGGCGCTTAAATTCGCCTTGAAGGAGACGGACCTCATCGTCAGCGCGCTCGCGGGCACCACCGCGGACACCTATCAAGTGATCGACCGGCCGGGAAACTTGTATCTCGTCGGCATGGGGATGGTCAGTCAGGTGGCTTTGGGTCTGGCCACGGCTTTACCCAATTGTCGAGTTTTCGCCTTGGATACCGATGGCAGTATGTTGCTGGCGCCGAGCATTTTGCCGGTGATTGGCACGCGTCAGCCGAAAAATCTTTACATTGTGGTCTTCGACAATGAGCAGCTTTTCGGCAGCCGCGGCGGTCCCAAAAGTCAAACCGCGACCGGAACGAACATTGCCGGGATTGCCAAAGCATCCGGCATGGAGAGCGTGCGCACCTTGCGCGACAAAACTTTGCTGCGCGCGGAAGTTGAAGCATTCTTGGCCAGCGAGGGACCGTCAATGCTCGTCGCGAAAATCCAAGCCCGTGGCCGCGGCGCGGGACCAAAAATGGATGGACAAGAGAACAAATACAAATTCGTCCGGCATGTCGAACGCATCGCGCAGGTTGAAATTCTCGGCGCACCGCGACCTTAAATTGTGGTCAACGATTAACAGGGGTGCTTAAAAAGGCAAAGAATGCTTCGACGAGCTCAGCATGGACGGAAATTTCTCCACGATTTCAATCCTATTCCCGTTCGTCCTGAGCTTGTCGAAGGACTCC
>JBEVIO010000313.1:0-3171 GCA_040510635.1 Binatia bacterium
CGAAATATTTTACACTGCTATTTTTTAGCTAACGCAGGCCGTCGCGTGTGCCAATCCGTTGCGCTTTGATAGGCTGCCGCAGTATTCAAAACGGTTTGGTCGCCGAACCAAGCGCCGATCAACTGCATCCCGATCGGCAAATTTTCCGGACTGATGCCGCAGGGAAGTGAGCAGCCCGGCAAACCGAGCATGCTGGGGAAGCGCAGCAGATTGGAATGATTGTAGGTCGCGTGGCGGGTGTCGTCGCCATTGCCTTTTACGCCGTCGACGAGGAGCGGCGCGACTCTGGCGGTAGTCGGCGATGCGATGATGTCGACTTTTTCATACGCCGCGCGCACGGCTTCGCGAATCCGGTGGCGTGCGCGCTGGGCGGTGAGATATTCGGACGCGGTGATCGTCATACCCACAGCGATGCCCCGGCTTACGTGCGGCACGTAGTCCTGGTGCCGTTCGCGAAACCAGCGGCGGTTGATGCCGGCGCTCTCGGCCGAACTGGTCAGCATGGAAGTCATCGCGGCATACTTTAACTCGGGAACGTCGATATCGACGATTTCGCAACCCGCGCCGGTGAAAACTTTGAGCGCTGACTCGAAAGCTTGCTTAACGGCAGGATTCACGCCTTCCAAAAAAGGCCGCAGCACCCCGAGTTTCAATCCTTTGAGATTAGCGTCGAGCCGAGCTGTATAAACCGGGTTTTCTTGATGCACGCTCGCCGGGTCGCGTGGGTCGTGTCCAGCGACTGGGTCCAAACCCAATGTGATGTCTTGCACTGATCTCGCAAACAGCCCCACGTGATCTTGACTCCAGGCGCCGCGAAACGATCCGTGTCTGCTAATGATGCCGAACGTCGGCTTGAAGCCGGTGATCCCACAATAGGATGCCGGCCGGCGCACCGAAGATCCGGTCTCGGTGCCGTAGGAAAGCGGCCCGATGCAAGCAGCCACCGCGGCAGCGGAGCCGCCGCTCGATCCACCGGCGATGCGATCTACATTCCACGGATTGTGGACCGGACCGAAGTGGGAAAGCGTCGACGTGCCGCCGTGGCCGAACTCGTCGAGATTCGTTTTGCCGATGATGATCGCACCGGCTGCGCGCAAGCGTTCGACCAAATGTGAATCCGTCGTCGGCACCCAGTCCGCCAGAATCTTCGATCCGCCCGTGGTCAGCACGCCGGCGGTCTCGAACATGTCTTTGATCGTCACCGGCACGCCGTGCAGCGGGCCGCGAGGTCGGCCGCGAGCGATTTCTTCGTCGGCTCTTTTTGCTTCGGCGATTGCTGGCTCGGCAAGAACAGTGATAAAGGCATTTAGCTTCGCTTGCATCCGTTCCAGACGGGCGAGCGCGGCGTTTACGACCTCCGATGATGATAACTCGCGGGACGCGATGCGCCAGGAAAGGTCAGCCAAATAAAATTCATTGATATCCGCCATGATCAGACTTTTTTGCCTGTAGGTTGCATTTGCTGCGCAACCCAGGGGGTGTCTTGACCGAACGTTTCGAGTTCAGCCACCACGCGGTCAAGATCCTCGAGCTCGCTGACGATCGCTTCCAGATCCGTTGGCGAGAGATTCACTCCCTGCAGCAGCGCCAGTCGATGAGCGATTTTCTCTCTGTCGTTCATAAAGGTTCCTTTAAGCCGTTCGCATGCCGACGATTGACTGCGACGCTGCGACAATTCTTAATACTGAAAGGTAAGCGATACAAGGGATCCGAGGAACGTCCGTCATTCCGGCATGCTTTAAGCGGGAATCTAGGCGAGTTCGGAGCTGGACTCCCCATAAAAGCATTCTGGGGTGACGGTTTTGAAAAAATATCAATTGATTGGAGGCCGGTCCAAAATTTTGTTGTGCCTTCCATTCTCGCGGCTGTTTGACAGGATGGCAATCTGTCGAATAGTTTAGTTTGCAGACTATTGGAGCGCGTCATAGCTCTCTAAATTTTCGTGCGCCTCGCCGTATTGAGAGGAAAGTTTTCAAGCAAACAATGCCGCTCTTCGAGTTTCAATGTAAAGAGTGCCAAGCTGTTACCGAGGTCCTTTGCCGGGACGGCGAGCCGAAGCAACAGGTGATTTGCGGTCGGTGTGGCAGCGGCGCGACCACCAAAGTGATTTCACCGGTGAGCTTCAAAGTGGCGAAACCGACGAAATACAGCGAGGATTTTTTGCACACGGCGCGGCCATTTTTACGCAGGCAGAAAGAAACGGCGGAGTATTTCGCTGAGGGAAAGGGCTCGGAAGATTCCAGGACGTTTGAACTCGCGGAGCGGATCGGCGAGCGTATCGATCGAACACTTGCGACTCGGCTGCCGTCGCGCAAATCGAAGTAATTCGACTCGATAGTCAAACGGAGGCAAAACAATGTGGAACGGATTTAAAGTCATCGATTCGGACGCGCACCATCATGAACCCATGGACATGTGGGATCGATATCTAGAGCCAGAGTACCGAGAGCGCGTTCCCAAGGTCATTGGCATGCAGCGCAATTTCTACGTCTATGCGCAGGATAACCAGTTGTCTCCCGTGTTAGAAGCTGGCTCGCCGATACCCGCCCATCACGATAAATGGATGGCGGACAAGTACGGTGAAGCGTATGACCGATGGTGGTCGCCTGACGTTCGCCTCAAAGACATGGATCGCTACGGCTGGGACATTCAAGTCATCCTCTCGACCAACGCGAACCGCGTCATGGAGAGCGCGATAAAAAACCCTCAAGTTGGCGGCGCCATGGCTCGGGCCTATCACAACTGGTGCCATGATTATGCCAGCGCCGACCCGGCGCGCCTGAAGTTCACGGCCACTTTGCCGGCGGGCGATAGCAAAGCTATGGTTGCAGAAGCGCGGCGCGCGGTGGAGACGCTCGGCGCCGTCTCGGTGCGCAACCCCTTGCTGCCACCGGGCAAATGGTTGCACGAGCCTGAATACGATGCCCTGTGGCAGCTCGCCACCGATCTCGATTTCCCGATCTCTGTCCATGGCGAGTCACGCCATGTCCGGGCGGCCCCGTTTCGGTCGCTCCGAGCAGACGAGGGACCGTTCAGCGCGCTCGACCACGTGATCGGCTTTCCGATGGACAACATGGTGACCATGGCGCATTTTATTTTCACCGGCATCTTGGATCGCTTCCCTAAGCTGCGGCTCGGTATCTTGGAGTCCAACGTTGGCTGGGTTAATTT
>JBEVIO010000314.1:0-3584 GCA_040510635.1 Binatia bacterium
CGAATTGTCAGCGTTGGCAGCGCGTCAAACATTCTTTACTTAGATTCCAACCAAGAATTCCCGCACGCTACTCAGTCCACACTTTTCCGTCCTGGTACGCTGGTTGCTCAGATGCACTATTCCGGCGCGATTGAAGGACGCGCCGTTTCTCTATTCATAAAGGCTCAACAAAATGGAAGCAACCAATCCCAACGACCGGCCAACGCCACAACAGGCCCGAAACCCGGCCACTCAGCCAGCGATTGAAATCGTCCGCCAGGAACCTCAAATTCCCGAGTCATCGACTGATAAAAAAAAACCGGAGGGGATGCCGTCCCGCTCTGGTTTCGACAAACGTAAGTATTACATCCCGGTCAAAGGCAAATTTTTAATCTCGACGACTCTTTCTTGTGTTTGGCTTTACGCGTCGTGGTTGCTGGCGCAAAACTGGCTTGGCGACCTCGCCCAGATAACCGGGTATTTCCCGGCGATGCTGATTATTTTCTTCATCGCGCTTCTACCCGGGTTCTTGAACGTGCATATCATCACCAGCGTGGTCCTGGATCACCCACCGAATCTTCGCCTCGACTTGAACTTTCCGAAGATCAGTCTCCTAGTGGCCGCGTACAATGAAGAGGAGAATATCGCCGACACCCTTCGCGGCATCAAAAATCAGGACTACCCGGGGCCCATCGAGATCGTTATCGTCGACGACGGCTCGATGGATAATACCGTTAGAGTTCTTCGTTCCTACAACATGCCCAATTTGAAGATCGTTCAGGCGAACCACGGCGGTAAAGCCCGCGCGCTCAATGAAGGACTTAAACATGTCACGCAGGATATTGTCGTCTGCATCGACGCCGACACGTTTCTTCACCCACAAGCTTTGCGGCGCATCATCGCGCGCTTTCTCACCGATCCAGAGGACACGGCGGCGATTGCTGGTTGCGTGCTCGTCAAGAATTCACGATCGACGTTCATGACCCGGCTCCAGGAATGGGACTATTTCACCGGGATCGCGTCCGCAAAAAGACAGCAGTCGCTTTACCAGGGAACCCTCGTGGCGCAGGGAGCTTTCAGCGCCTTTCGAACCAAAGTGGTAAAGTCGCATCAAGGATGGCCTTCGGTCATCGGCGAAGACATCGTTCTTACCTGGTCACTGATCAGCAGCGGCTGGCGTATCGGCTTTGAGCCGTCCGCAATCGGATTCACAAGCGCGCCGCAAACATTCATGGGCTTTTATCGCCAACGCAAGCGCTGGGCGCGCGGCATGATCGAGGGATTGAAGCGGCATGGTCACCTCGTCTGGAAAAGCTCGCGACTTTCCGCGTTTTTTGTCGGCATTGATTTCATCATCCCGTTTATCGATCTTTTTTATGCTTTCGTGTTTCTGCCCGGCGTTGTCCTTGCGCTCTTCGGGCATCATTACATCGCCGGTCCCTTGACCTTGCTGGTGATGCCGTTAGCGTTTCTAATCGTGCTGATCATGTTCAAAAAGCAGAAGGCTGTCTTTAACGAGCTCGGCCTGAAAGTCCGGCAAAATTTGGTCGGCTTTTTTATTTACATGCTTGTCTATCAAGCACTGATGTCGCCGATTTGCGTGATCGGCTATGGCCAAGAGCTTTTGGGCATGACGAAAAAGTGGTAGACACCGATGACGATTTAGCATCGTTGCCCGACCAGTCCCCACGCTATTTCCCCCGTCTGTTCAATCTAGTCCAGGTCGCAATCGTCCTTCGAATTCGCGGCCGAACAAGAAATTTCTGTAATTTATAACTCGGTTCGGTTACAATTCATCCAACTCAAATTATTGCTATTTCCTTTTAGCAATTTCACGGCAACGAAATGGTTTTGGCATTCATTGTTCTCATCGGCCTGTTGGCTGGCTTACCTATCGCCGCGTCGGCGCAATCGGTCGACGAACTGCAAAAGGCGATTCAATCGGCTTCCGACCGCGCCGCACAGGCCAAACTTTACAAACGGCTTGGCGATGTCTTGGTGGAACAAGACAAGCTGGATCAGGCAGCGGATGCGTTCTTAAAAGCTTTGGCCGCGGGCCGAGAGAATTTCTCGACCAATGAACGAGTGCAAATGGCGGTTTACCTTTCTTGGGCCGATCGCCTGCGCGAGTCTGAGGACGAGTTGAACCAGCTTCTTGCCCAAGATCCAAAAAATATCGCGGCGCGCACACACCTCGCGCGCGTGCTTTCCTGGTCCGGAGAACTGAGCGATGCAATTAGGCAGGCAGATCTAGTCTTGCTCGATGCACCCGACCACAAAGAAGCGCTGCTAGTTAAAGCCGACGCGCTTCAGTGGCAGGGTCGTTACAGCGAGGCGATCCCGATCTATGAAAAAATAATCGCCCGCGACGGTGATTTTGACGCACGCGTTGGGCTCGCCCGGTCCAAACTCGCGGTTGGCGACCGCACTGCCGCAGTGGAAAATCTCGAAGCATTGAAGCCGGCCAATGCGCGGCAAAAACGGGAATTGGCGAAGTTGAGCGACGCCATCGACCTGGAAACACGGCCTTCGGTCGAGACGCGCTACAATTTTTATCAAGATTCCGACAAGAATCGATACAACCGCTATTCTCTCAGCGGTAATTTTTCGGCTGAAAATCAAAGATATGGGCTGAGTTACCGGCACACCGACGTCAGCGATCCGAGCCGAGACAACCGGGCGGAAGATCTTCTTTTCAAGGTTTATTCCCGCCTGACCGACACATTCGGGGCCGGAGCGGGCATCGGCTTCACACAACTCGGTGACGGCCACACTTCGACCTTTCCCACCGGTCACCTGCGCGTCGATGCCAAACTCTTCGGCGGCACCGCCGGCGCAAACCTGACGCGTGAAGTGCTTAGCGACACCGCAGAACTGATTGAAAATCGTATTCGGATGACCGTCGTTGGGCTCTACCTGTCGCACCCCGTGACGGAACGATTTTCGCTTTACGGCAACTATAACTATAAGAGTTTCTCGGACAGCAACCACGCCAATGAATTGCAGCTCGTCTCTCAATACGCCGTTTATCTCGCGCCCCGGATCGTTATCGGCCATCGCTTCCGCCTGCTTGATTTCCAAAAGCAAAGCAACAGCGGCTATTTCGACCCGAACAATTATCTTGCCAATCGCGCTTTCAGCTCGGTTTATTACGAGAATCGAATTTTTTATACGTACTTGGAAGGCTACGTGGGTTATGAAACCTTCCGCCGCAACGGCTTCACCACCAACAATCTTATTCATGGCGGCTCCGGCAGCCTGGGCGTCAAACCAACTACTAACTTAACGATCGAAGTCAACGCCGAAGGCGGCAACTTCGCCGCCGCTTCGGTCTCTGGTTTTAGTTATTTCATCATCGGGCCTCGGTTCTCTTACCGATTTTAGATTCTTCATCATCGCGATCGTCGTTTTCTTGCCTCCAGATTTCGCCAGAAGGCTCCCTGGTGATTTCCAAAGCTCCGCTTATTTGCTAAGACTCGAGAATCTTCGGATCAGCGCATCTGGTCTGAAACGTCGTGAGCAGAAATCATAATTTGTTCACTCCCGAATCGTCTCGGTTCAATGGTTTGCGGCGGTTCATCAGTTGATGGAAAGATAAATTCCTT
>JBEVIO010000315.1:0-5548 GCA_040510635.1 Binatia bacterium
TTTTGTTTATTTAATTTATAATAATTTTTAATTTTTTTTTTATTGGGGTTATTATCGCAAAAAACGACTCTGCTTTCAAGCTTGCCCCACCGACCAATAAACCATCCACTTCATCGATCCGAGCCAACGCGGCCGCGTTTTCCGGCTTAACGCTGCCACCATAAAGAATCCGAACTCGTTCGCTTGCCGTTTTGCCGAAGGATGTTTTCAGGAATCGCCGAATTCGAACGTGAACGTCGCGGACTTGCGCCGTGCTGGCATTCTGTCCCGTGCCGATCGCCCATACCGGTTCATAGGCAATTTCGAGCTTGTCTATAACATCTTTCGCTGACCCCTTCAACGCGGAGCGCAGTTGCCGAGCAATCACTCGACCCGTCAACTTCTGTCGACGTTCCTTCAAGGTTTCGCCCACACAGAGAATCGTGCGCATACCGTGCGCCGTCACCGGCGCGATCTTACGAGCTATCATTTCATCGCTTTCGTGCAAAATGTGGCGCCGCTCAGAATGACCGAGAATAACGAACTCACAACCGAGTTCCGCTAACATTGGCGCGCTTATTTCCCCGGTGTAAGCACCGCTTTCCTGCCAATGACAATTTTGCCCGGCCATTTTTATTTTACTATGCCGAATTGCCCGCGCGACCGTGCTAAGAGCGGTAAAAGGTGGGGCCACGACGACCTGTGCCCGGGTCGGTTTTCTTTGTATCATACGAGCGATTTCGCGTGCGAGTTTCTGGCATTGTGCCTGGCTGCCGTTCATCTTCCAGTTGCCAACCACCAACGGGACGGTCATTGGCTATCCTCTAAGGCCTTTACGCCGGGAAGCTCTTTGCCTTCGAGAAATTCCAAAGTTGCCCCGCCGCCGGTCGACAAGTGGCTGATTTTTTCGGCTACACCTGCGGCTGCGACCGCCGCTACCGTGTCGCCGCCGGCGATGATGCTAACAATGCGGGGAAAATTCTCCGCCAATGCATTAGCTAAGACGCGACTTCCTTGGTCATAGGGTGGGACTTCGAACAAACCGACCGGCCCGTTCCAAAGGACCAGTTTGGCGGGTTTGATTTTGTCGACAAACCGCTGCGCGGTCTTAGGACCGATGTCGAGTCCCATCCGATCCGGCGGAATTTGATGGTCGCAGGTGTTGGGATTTTTCTTCTCCGCGTTCCCGGTCACATGGTCGACGGGCAAAATGAGTTCGACCGAGCGAGCAGCGGCATCTTTCATCAGATCGGCGGCCAGGCCGAGCTTGTCTTGCTCCACTAAGGATTTGCCAACTTCGATGTCGGTTGCTTTCAAAAACGTGTAGGCCATGCCGCCGCCGATGAGCAGAGCGGAAATCTTCGGCAGCAAATTCTTAATGACGCCGATTTTGTCGGAAACTTTAGCGCCGCCCAATATCGTCACGAAGGGTTTCTCCGGTTGCGCCAAGAGCGGCGATAAATAGTCGAGTTCTTTTTGCATCAGGAGTCCGGCTGCTTTGGCCTGAATAAACGCCGTCATGCCGGCGATCGATGCATGCGCCCGATGCGCCGCGCCGAAGGCATCGTCGACATAAACGTCCGCTAAAGACGCGAGTGCCCGGGAAAATCCTTCATCGTTTTTTTCTTCTTCTTTATGAAAGCGCAAATTCTCCAGGAGAACGATTCGATGTTGTTCGTCGCGGACCACTTGCTCGACCTCGGCACCGACGCAGTCGGGCGCCAGCACGACTGCTTGGTTCAACCGCCGTTGCAAGTAATCGCGCACGGGCGCCAGACTATACTTTGCGAGCTTCTGTCCGCCCGGACGGCCGAGGTGGGAGGCCAACACGATCTTTTTCGCCCTGTCGAGGATGTAACGGATCGTCGGCAGCGCGCTGTCGATGCGATGCGGCTCGCCGATCTCGCCGTCATCGAGCGGCACATTGAAGTCGACACGGACGAATACGGTTTTGCCGCCAAGGTCCAAGTCGAGCAGTTTTCGCATCATGTATTTTCCGTTCCGTGATTTTATATCGTTGAAAATCCTGCTTCTCAATTGACTAATTACAAGGCTTGTAATACTTTTTCAATCAGCTTTTCAAAACATCTGATGTCTTCTTTTTGGTCTCTCCAATTGTTAGCGCAGGACGGTATCGCAGCGTCGCAACAGCATGGCGTTCTTGATCTCGTGCGCAGCGCCGGGCTGGTCGTTCAGGCAATTCTGTACCTTCTTGTCTTGTTTTCAGTGGTGAGCTGGGGAATCATCGCGCAAAAATTCTGGCAAATGCGACGCGCCAAACGGGAGTCTGCCAAGTTCGTCGAGATTTTTTGGGAGCGGCGTAATCTTTCGTCGATCCACGATGCTAGCCGGGAGCTTAGCTCCAGCCCGGTGGGTCAAGTGTTTCGTTCCGGTTATGAGGAGCTTGTGCGTGTTTCCCGCTCAAAGAAGGATTCTGTCGGCGATAATCTAACTACCGAGCTCGGCGGCGTAGAGAACGTTTCTCGCGCGATGAAACGCGCGACCAGCGTCGAAACGACGAAATTGGAAAAAAAATGTTCGTTTCTTGCGACCACCGCGAGCTCGGCTCCGTTCGTCGGTCTATTCGGCACGGTCTGGGGCATCATGGACGCGTTTCGGGGGTTGAGCGTTACACATTCGTCGAGCATTCAAGCGGTGGCTCCGGGTATCGCCGAAGCGTTGATCGCCACGGCGATGGGCTTGGCGGCCGCGATTCCGGCCTTGATGGCCTACAATTATTTCGTCCAACAAGTCAGATTCCTGGCCGTTGAAATGGATAATTTCTCCCATGAGTTTCTCAATATCGCCGAACGTCACTTCTTCAAGTGAGCAAATAAGAGTATAATCACAGTTAATTTGTGCTGGGTGGGTCACAAAGTCATTTACTCGCAGCCGTGCAGGTTTGGTGGTATGGGGAACCGCGGTCGGTGAAACTGTTTGCCTTAAGTAGGCGTCGCCGTACAATGGAAACTATCTATTTTTCACAATAGGGGTGGTGGCTATGGCTGGAGATGTCTCGTCGTCGCGTGAAGGGACGACAATTTCGCAAATAAATGTCACGCCGTTGGTCGATGTCATGTTGGTGCTTCTGATTATCTTCATGGTCACGGCGCCGATTATCCAGCAAGGGGTCCAGGTCAATCTGCCACAGACCCAGTCGAGCGCGATTCCCGGCACCGAGGAACACTTGGTTGTAACTGTCGCAAAAAACGGCAAAATTTATCTCAATGATAACGCCATGTCCCTCGCCGAATTGGGCGAGAAGCTTAAGGCGATCAAAAAACTCCAAGCCGATAAACAAATCTACCTCCGCGCGGACCAGGATGTGCGTTACGGGCTCGTGATGAAAACCATTGCGGAAATCAAGCAGGCGGGCATTGAAAAATTAGGTATGGTAACCCGGCCGGTTTCTTCTGAACAAGGATAATTGTCAGTGGCAGAAAAGGCTTCTTCTGCAACGATCAGCTTGTGGGAAAGATCTTTTTCGGTCGCGGGGTCGGAAGATCGATTGCCCAAATGGCTGTTATTTTCCTTAGCCTTGCACGGTATATTTGTCGCCGCATTGTTTATTGCGTCTTTGTTGCCCTCGAGCACTCCTCCGGAAGTTCCCGTCTACGTCGTCGATCTTGTCGGCGGCGAAAAGATCGGCGGGATGAAGCTTGGTACCGAGATGCGCACGCCGCCTGAACCGGCGGTAAAAGCTCCAGAGCCGACTCCAGCCGCCAGCGCGCCGGCACCTAAACCCGAGGTCAAAAAAGAAACCGCTGAAAAATCGAAACCGGTCGAGAAAAACACCGCGGAAGAGAAAAAAATAGTCATAAAAGAAAAAACCAAGCCTGAGTCCGCCAAGCCCGATCCGGTGCTTGCCAAAAAAGAGCCGGCAAAGGAAATGAAACAAGAGGCGAAGTCTGAATCCGCCTCCGCCGACAGCGTACGCGAAAGGCTGTTACAAGCCGCCGTGGATCGGGCCAAGTCACGCGAAAATCCGCAGAAGCCGGCGAAAGGAGACACGTATAGCGCTGGCTCAGGCGAAGGCGAGGGAGCAGCGGGTTTGGGCTCTGGCGGCCGGGGTGGCCCCGGAATCGTCAAAGGGATGGATTTCATTATTTATCAAAACCGCATGTTGGGCACGATCAAGGACAACTGGACATGGGTCGGGCAACGCAGCAATTTGAAAGTCGTGGTTCACTTTGGCGTCAAAGAGACAGGTGAAATTGTCGGGCTCAAAATTGTCCAACCCTCTGGCGACCCGTCCTACGATGAATCGGTGGTTCGGGCGGTCAAGAAATCGAGTCCGCTGCCAGCGCCTCCGGAAAGCTATCGGAAGGATTTTGCTGATGTGGAACTGACGTTTCGGCCGCGTGATTTGGGAGCTTAGTATTATAATGACATTGAAATGGCTGCTGGCGATGGGTGGTCTTCTATTGATGGCATTTGGAACGGGACACGCCGCGTCTGCGCCGCCCGGTGTTACCGGTGAGATCGTCGGCCAAGGCGGTCAACGATTTCCTATCGCCGTATCGCCGTTAAGAAATCTCGGCGGCAACAGCGCCGAGTCCGCGCGATTGTCGACGGGAATTGCCGATGCGATGGTTCACGATCTTGAGCTATCCGGCTGGTTCAAAGTGCTGGACCGTTCAGCCTACATGGAAAATGCCCAAACGAGCGGCATCACACTCGGAACCTTTGATTTCAAAGATTGGGCAACGATTGGCGCGGAAGGCTTGGTCAAGGGCGGCTTTTCAGTCCAAGGCGATGAAGTGGCCGTTGAGCTTCGTCTATTTGACGTGTACCAGAACAAGGAGCGCGTCGGTAAGCGTTACACGGGCCGGGTTAGGGACTATCGGCGCATCGCCCATAAGTTCGTCGACGAAATCATCAATCAATTTACCGGTGTGCCGGGAGTCTTCAATACCAGACTAGCATACGTGTCGAACAGCGGCGGCCGTTTCAAAGAGATCTTCGTCTCGCACCTCGATGGCAGTGAAAAATTTCAAGTCACCGATAACCACACAATTAATTTATCGCCGGCCTGGAGTCCCGACGGCCGTTCCGTTCTTTATTCTTCTTTCAAGGACCGCAATCAAACTCTTTTCTTGTTTGAGCTCTACAGCGGCAAAGAGATCAAATTCACGCCCCGAGGGGGCGGCCGGTATCTCAGCGGCAAGTTTTCGCCGGATGGTCAGACCATCGTTGCGACCTTGGAGTCGGGTGGAAATACCAATCTTTATCTGCTCGATCGAAGCGGCAACGTGATCCGGCAGCTGACCAATAATCCGGGAATTGAAGTTTCACCGGCTTGGTCCCCTGATGGAAAGCAAATCGTATTCGTTTCAGACCGCAGTGGTTCGCCCCAACTGTATGTAATGGATTTAGCCAGCGGCAATTCGCGGCGACTTACTTACAGCGGCAGTTACAACACTTCGCCCGAATGGTCGCCTAAAGGAGATCGAATTGTCTACACCGGGCGAGTCGCTAATCGTTTCGCTATTTTTACGATCCCGGTTGACGGTGGTGAGCCGCGCAAGCTGACTGCGGAATCTTTCGATAGCGAAGATCCGACTTGGTC
>JBEVIO010000316.1:0-3244 GCA_040510635.1 Binatia bacterium
ACTACTTGAACGGCTTGAACGATTTGAATCTTCTACTTCAGTTGTACTTCTTCAGCACTTCTCGTGCGATCACCATGCGCATGACCTCGGAGGCGCCTTCGGTGATCATGCGGCTGCGCTGATCGACGAACCACTTCGCTAACGGCAGATCGAGCGTCAGGCCGATACCGCCGTGGATTTGCAGCACCCGATCGACGACGCGGAATGACATCTCGTCGGCGAACAGCTTGGCCATGTACGCTTCATTGCGAATATCTTGCTTCTGGTCGTTCTTCCATGCGGCCTGATAAACCATTAATCGGGATGCGTGCAACTCGACATAGGAATCAGCGAGCTTAAATGTAATGCCCTGCCGTTCCGACAGCGGCTTTCCGAAGGTGACTCGCTCTTTCGAGTAACGCGCGCCCATTTCGATACAGCGCTCGGCGACGCCCAAAGCGCGCGCGCCATGTTTCAGGCGGCCGATGCCGAGCCATTTTTGCGCCAGCTTGAATCCTTCGCCTTCTTTACCGACAAGATTTTCGGCCGGAACCTTCATGTCGTCAAACGTAATATGCCAAGGTTCCTCGCCCATCATCGTCTTATATCGGGTCACGAGCGTCAGCCCCGGCGTTTTCATATCCACCATGAAGCAGGAAATACCGCCGTGTGCACCTTTAGCTGGATCGGTCACGGCCATCAGTTGGCCGAAGCCGGCTTCACCGGCGCCGGTGATGAAGCGCTTGGTGCCATTGACAATATAGTAGTCGCCTTGGCGTACGGCCCTGGTTTTCATCGAAGCCGGATCGGAGCCCGCGTCCGGCTCGGTCTGCATGAAGCAAAGCTTTTTCTCGCCGTTTCTAATCGGATCCAAAAAGCGTTTTTTCTGCTCGTCGTTCAAAGCGTAAAGGATCGGCCGGATTTCAGGCCCAAAGATGCCCTGACCGCGCGAGGGTAACGCCACCGTGCGCGCCAATTCTTCCCACACCAACACCTGCGCCAAGCTCCCCAATCCGCCGCCGCCGTATTCTTCCGGCACATCGAACATCCACAAGCCCATCTCTTTGGTTTTCTTTTCCAGACGCTCGCGGATATCTGGTTTCAGTTCCATGTTCTCGATCGTGTGCATCTCGACCGGAATGAGCTCCTTGTCGACAAACTTGCGCACCGTGTCTTTGAGCATCTGCAGTTCTTCAGGCAAATTGAAATCCATTCGTTTTCTCCGTGAAGTCCAGTAGCCAGAAGTCAGTATTCAGAATCCTCTTCGCTTCGCATTCTGACTTCTGAATTCTGATTTCTGACTCATACTTCTACTTCTTTTCTTCAACCTTATACGAGCCGAGGCCCGGCCGGTACTCCTTACGCGCGAACTGTTGCAGCCCCGGACGTCCGCCGATCGCCGCTTTGGCTTTATCTGAAATCAAGCCGGAGATTTCGTAGGCGACGTCCGGATTGGAATAGAACGTGTAGTACCAGGCTTCTTTGACGGCATTGAGTGCCGACGGCGCTTTCTCTTTCAGGTTGTTGGCGATGTCCATCACTTCCTTGTCTAAATCCGCGCGCGGCACCGCTTTGGTAATCAAGCCGATCCGCTCAGCCTCTTTTGCATTCATGGTTTTTCCCGTGAGCGCATAATAGAGGCCGTGCTTGGGCTGTAAATGCTCGGTCAAAACGATCGTCACTTCGCCGCCGGGAAAATGACCGAAGTTCACTTCCGAGAGACCGAATTGCACGTCGTCGGCGGCGATGGCGATGTCGCAACCGGTGACCACCGTAAAGCCGCCGCCGAAAACCCAGCCGTTGATCTTGGCAATCACCGGCTGCGGCATTTTGCGCAGGATTTCGTTGCGCCACTGGCGCGACTTCTCCCGCACCTCGTCGCGCACGCGCTCCGGTTGCGAATCCATTTCGATAAAATACTGCTTCAAATCCTGCCCGGCGCAGAAACTCTCCCCTGCTCCCGTGATAATGATCACGCGGGTCTCTTTGTCATATTTAAGATCGTTCAAGCAATCGTACATTTCCCGATGCAGCTGCGGGCTCATCGCGTTGCGCTTCTCAGGACGGTTCAACGTAACGGTTGTCACGCCGTCCTTTTTGTCGACTAATAGAGTCTGATAATTTGCCATGGCTCGTCCTCCTTAAAATTTTGCGAAGGTTTATTTCTTGGTCCTAGTCTGGTTGAGCTGAAGCTGTCAATCGGTAGTAACCTGGAGTCATCCGTGATCGTCCGCCGCAATGTGGAGTTTCCCAACGGCGAAACGCCTCACGGTCGTCACTTGCGCACCAACTCCATGAGCAATTTCTTCCAGCGCTCCTCAGCCTTCTCGTACTGTTCGATGGTCATGCCCTTTTCCGGATACCAACGTTTGAAGCCGTAATTCTTGGTCGAGGTCGCGAAGCGAAACTTTTCTTCGAAAATCTTCTGCCCTTCGGGGCTCAGCAGAAAGTCGATAAAAAGCAACGCCGCATAAGGGCTGTTCGTGCCGGCGGGCAACGCCACGCCGCCGGCGTTGGTGGGATTGAGATCCATCGGCACCCATTCGGTCGGCGCGCCCTTCGGCTTGCCTGAAAGCACGTGATTGCGAAAGATGGAGATCGACATCGGCATCTCACCGGCCGCCATCAACTCATGCATCGCGCCGCCGGAAATCATATGCATCTGAATATCCAGCGCGCGCAATTGTTTAATGTACTCTTCGCCTTTGGCCTTGATCATCGCGCCAATGAAGCGCACTCCCGTGGTGTCGCCGCTGACGGCGATCTTGCCTTTGTGTTCCGGCTTGGCTAGCTCGGTAAAATTCTTCGGCACGTCGGCGGCGCGAATTAGGTTTCGATTGTAACCCAGGCCGACGATCGACTCGCGGTCCGTCGTCCAGAACACTCTTCCTTTGTCGGCCTCTTCCTTCGCGTCGTCGGGGAACTGCGCTAAATGCGGCGAAAAGTACGGCGAGAGCATCTTGTTTTCGCGCATCATCATCAGCGTCGCCGGCGTGGTCTCGATCAAGTCGGCGATGCTGCGCTTGGACTGCGCTTCGGTGATCAGCCGGCGCGTCAGATCGTTAGGCCCGGCGCGATAAGTTTCAACTTTGATGCCCGGATATTTCGTCTCGAAGACATTGGCAATATCGCGATGCGCGGTGAGGCTCGTGTACCAGACGAGCTTGCCTTCCTTCTTTGCCCCGGCCTTGAGCATCTCTTCTCGATCCGCGCCGCGATAGTTGGCGAGGTCGGTGACCGATTTGGTTTGCGCGCCAGCCGACGA
>JBEVIO010000317.1:0-6526 GCA_040510635.1 Binatia bacterium
GAGCAACGGCGGTGCGCTGTGGAACGAGCAGCGCCTCCAAAGCACGCTCGATGACCCAAAGGCGAAGGAGGCAGTGCGGTTCGTGCGCGATCAAATTATCCGTTTAATCGCAAATCGCGGCATTCTGGCCTACCAAGAACCAGAATCGCTGGCCTTGTTTACGCAGGGAAAAGCGATCTTCCATCGCAATTGGCCCTACGCTTGGGAAGCGTCCAATGACCCCAAGCAGTCAAAAGTCGCCGGTAAAGTCGGCATCGTGCCGCTGCCGGCTTTCCCCGGGCAAAAGAGCGCCGCCACTCTCGGCGGTTGGCAGCTGGGGATCAGCCGCTTCTCGCGTCATCCGCAACTCGCCTGGCAATTCGTCCAATTCATGACCAGCGGCGAGACGCAAAAACGGATTGCGCTCGAGACCGGCCGGGGGCCGGCACGCAAGGCGCTCTATCATGATCCCGAGATCCTCAAGAAAAGTCCGCAGTTCCAGTCGCAGTACGAGACGTTCACTCTGGCCGCGCCGCGGCCGCGAACGCCGGTGTATCTACCACTTTCGAACATTTTGCAGCGTTACTTCAGCTCGGCCATCGCCATTGCCGATTCGGACATCGACCAGCTCGCGCGCGCCGCGTCGCGCGACATGGATCGCGCTTTGGACCTCTTGCGTGATCGGAGACAGCGGTGATCAATAGGCAAGATCCAGTCTGGCGATTTTTGTTGCCGAGTTTGGTGTTTGTCGGCGTCTTCTCTCTTTATCCGATATTGGAATCTTTTCGGCTGAGTTTTTATCGGATGATTTTGACTCTGCCTTGGCTCGGCCAGAAATTCGTCGGCTGGGAGAACTATCGCGATCTCATCACCGATCCGGTGGCGCTGGGCTCGCTCAGCACTTCCGTGATTTTCGTCGCCGTCACGACTCCCATCGAAGTGCTACTTGGTCTCGCCATGGCGCTGGTGCTGAACGAATCTTTCCGCGGGCGCGGCTGGTTGCGCGCCGTCGTGCTCATTCCCTGGGCGGTGCCCACCGTGGTCTCGTCGCAAATGTGGCGCTTCATTTTCAACGACCGCTACGGTCTTTTTAATTATCTTTTGTTCGGCGACGCGACTCAGCTGTACTGGGCGCCGCTGGCAGAGCCGGACTTGGCGCTGTTGTCGATCATGGTGGCGGACATTTGGAAGACCAGCGCGTTTGCTGCGCTGATCATTCTCGCCGGACTGCAGGGGATTCCCGGCGAGCTCTACGAGGCCGCCAACATCGACGGCGCCAGCGCGTGGCGGAAGTTTCGTCATATTACGCTGCCGCTGGTCAAGCCGGCTTTGCTGTTAGCACTGCTATTTCGCACCATCGACGCGCTCAAAGTGTTCGACCTGGTATTCGTTATGACCCAGGGAGGTCCGGCCGACACGACTAATCTTTTACAATTCTATGGCTACAAAAAGAGCTTTGCCGAAGGCATGATTGGCTACGGCTCGGCGATCGCCGTCGTAGTATTTTTGCTCTCGTTTTTCTTGTCGGTTCTCTATATTCGTCTGCTCGGAACCGGTTTGCTCCGAAAGGCGCAGCAAACATGAAAAAATTCGCATTCGCCGCATCCGTCGCCGCAATCGGTACACTGACCTTGCTGCCGTTTGTCTGGTTCGTGCTCACGTCTTGGAAAAGCGCCGCCGAGATCACCGCCATCCCGCCGGTTATCCTGCCGAGTGTTCATTGGGACAACTATCGCGCGGCGATCACGCGCTACGAGCTGCTTCATTATATCGGCAACAGCGCGATCGTTGCGTCAGCGACGACGTTGATCAGCCTGGCGATCGCGTCGCTGGCGGCGTTCGCGCTGGCCCGGTTCAAATTGCGCTGGGCGCGCTACTATCTGATGTTGCTGCTGGCGCTTTCCATGTTTCCTCAGATCGCCATTGCCGGTCCGGTGTGGCGGCTGTTGAATTTTCTGGATTGGCTCAATAGTTATCACGGCATTGTCGCCGCGTATATTTCACTCACCTTGCCGTTTGCGGTCTGGGTGCTGACGACGTTTTTCCAGGAGCTGCCGTACGATATCGAAGAAGCCGCCTTGATCGACGGTTGCAGCCGCTGGCAAGCGCTTCGGCTCGTCGTTTTGCCGCTGGCGGCGCCGGGACTTTTTACCGCCGCGATTCTCGTTTTCATCCACGCCTGGAACGAATTCTTTTTCGCGCTGATTATTTTGACCTATCCGGCGTTGCAAACGCTGCCGGTCGGTATCGCACTCTTCCCCGGTGAATACACGATGCCGTGGGGTGAGATTGCCGCGGCGTCAACGATCGCCACGCTGCCCCTGGTTGCGCTGACGCTGATTTTTCAACGGCGCATTGTGCAGGGCTTGTCAGCGGGAGCGGTGAAAGGCTAAGAAATTGCTCCGGGCGACGGAGCTGGAGGAAGACATCGCGTCTCTGACGGTCAATAAACTTTCCAAAACTTTCGGCGCTTCGCGGATCTTGGAAGAGATTTCATTTACCGTCGCGGATGGCGAGTTTTGTGTCCTGCTCGGTCCGTCAGGTTGCGGCAAGACGACGCTATTGCGTATCGTTGCGGGTCTGGAATCCGCCTCCGGCGGAACCGTTGATATCGATACGACGCGCGTCGACCTGTTGCCGCCACAGGATCGCGACGTCGCGTTCGTTTTTCAAAATTACGCCCTGTACCCGCACATGACGGTGTTTGAGAACCTGGGGTTCTCGTTGCGCTTACACGGCGTGGCGAAGGACGAGATCCAGACGCGTGTCAGCGAGGTGGCGCGGCTATTAGAGATCGATAATCAACTCAACCACAAACCTCAACAATTGAGTGGTGGGCAAAGACAGCGGGTTGCCTTGGGGCGGGCGATTGTGCGCCGGCCGAAGCTTTTTCTTTTTGACGAGCCGCTGTCCAATCTCGATGCGACGCTGCGGGCAAACATGCGCGTGGAGCTCGGTAGGCTGCACACTCGGTTAGGTTCGACGATGCTCTACGTTACCCATGATCAAGCCGAAGCGATGACTCTTGGCGAAAAAATTATCGTTTTAGACAAGGGGCGGATTCAACAGATCGGCACGGCGTCGGAGATTTATCATCAGCCGAGCAACTTGTTTGTCGCCAGTTTCGTCGGCCAGCCGCAGATGAATTTTATCGAAGGGCGTTTGGACGGCCATGGGAAATTGCACAGTAAAGCCGGCGTCGAATTCGATCTATCCGGCATCACCGGCGGGCGCGTTGCGCCAGATGCGCAGCTGACCGTTGGCATTCGTCCCGAAGATCTACGCCGCTGCGCCGCCGCGGACGCCTGGTTTGCCGGAACCGCGGAGTTCGTCGAAGACCTGGGCTCGGACTGCTTCGTTCATCTAGCCTGTGGCGGGCTCAATCTCGTAGCGCGCTTACCCGCACAAGATCCGATCAAACTGGGTCAACGTCTTGACCTGAACGTCGATCCTGAGCGCGTCCATTTATTCCACCAAGAGCGCCGGATCGATTAACCAACGCCCGTAGAGCGAGAGGACAAACGTTTGGAGAGCTGAATGCGGGCTCTTGGACAAACGCCACGCTCCTCTGCTAAAGGTCAAAAGTCGGCTCGACGCGAGACAAAGCTTTCGCGCTGAAGAATTACGTCGAGCGCTGAACGAAACGATTACCGCAAAATGAAACTGCCAGGGAGTTGGCATGCGAACTAAAATATTTTTGTGCGCATGGGCGATAGGTTTGTTTTTGTTTGACAGGACGGCCTGTGCCCAGTCGACGCCGGAGCGCATCAACGCGATTTATGCTTCGATCGCGGGAGATCATGCGGCCCTTTATGTCGCTCAAGAGATGGGGCTGTTCCGCAAATATGGTTTAGACGTGAACCTCAGCTATATCGCGGGCGCGGCTCAGGTGATCCAAACCATGATGGCGGGCGAAAATCAGATCGCGACGGCGGGCGGCAGTGGCGTCGTGGACGCGGATTTTGGCGGAGCGGATTTGGTGGCCGTGGCGGGGATGGTCAACATGCCGGCCTTTTATATTGTCGTCCAACCCGAGATCAAATCGATTCAGGACCTGCGCGGAAGGCCGGTGGGCATCACCCGCTTCGGCTCGTCCACAGACTTCACGATGCGCTACATTTTGCGCAAAGCCGGTCTCGATCCCGACAAAGATGTGCCCTTGTTGCAGCTCGGCGGTCAACCCGAGCTGGCTGCTGCCATCGAGACGCGGCGAATCTTTGCCGCGCCGATGACGCCTCCGGCGCTGCAAAAAACACTTAAAGCCGGAGCGCGAATTCAGATCCCGCCCAAAACCATCGGGCTCAGTTTTCCCCACGTCGGCATCGTCGTGCGCAAAACATTTCTTGCCGCGCGCCGGCAAACCGTCAAGAATTTCATCGCGGGTTACTCCGAAGGAGTCACCATGCTTCACAAAAACAAGGAGGCGAGTAAAAAAGCGATCGCTAAGTTCCTCCATTCTGAGGATCCGGAAAGTATCGAAGCGAGTTGGCAATTCGGCATCGACGTGATCGAGCGCATTCCCAACCTGGACCCGGAAATGTTTAAACTCGTGATCGAAGAGCGGACACGCACGCGGCCCGAAGCGGCCAAGGCCAAACCGGAACAGTTTTTCGACGACAGCCTGGTGCGAGAGCTGGAAAAGGAAGGTTTCTTTAAAAAGATCTACGCACGCTGAGGCAAAACCAAGCGGGGTTGATCTTGCTGTCCATGCGCTTATCCTGGTTGAGTTGGTGCGCATGGACTCGGCAAGCCGTTGATCGATTAGGCCTGTTTATCGTGGATCGGTGTAGAACCGTTGAACGCTAGTGTGAACCCGCGCTCAAACCGCTCGCCTGAGCGACAATTTCGTTGACGCTCTTGTCCAAATCTAGCGGGCGGTTGACGCGCGCGTTGTCGCGCTCGGCGACGAGCGCGTAAATTTCCAGCCGGTTACCTTCCGGATCGAGAAAATAGCACGAGACGGTGTTGCCCATCTCTTCGTAAGCATGGCTCACGCAGTGGTCAATTGGCACACCTTGGGCTTTGAACCGTTCGTAAAATTCTTTCACTTCGGCCGGCGTATCGACGCGCCAGGCGATGTGGGCAATGATCTTGGCGTTGCCCTCGCGTCCTTTGGTCAGAGCGAGTTGGTGGTCTTCGACGTTGGGATCGGGCGTGAGAAAGACCATCCGCCCGGCATGCTCGCGGTACTTGACGAGCCCGAGAACGTCTTTGTAAAATGCGACCATCTTCTCAAGATCGTTGACGTATAGCACCACGTGACTCAGGCCTTTGATTGTCGGCATTGTGAAACGCCTCCTTCCCTTGAACTCAGGCACGCCAGCGCGCGCCAATGGATCGATATTATTGTTCCTCTCTGCGCTCTCTGGCTAGAGATATCCGATTACTCCGTCTGATGTCAATTAAAGATCAGAATGAGAAACAGATGACACGATCACTCCGTTCCACTCAAGCATCAACCATTGCTAATGGTAATACCAGGCTCAAGCTGGGGATGTCGCCCAAAAATAAGAATTGAACTTAGAGATCAAAAGGGGCATAATCCCGCGCTGACAGTTTTGGCATCGGGAAATTAACATCGCAGAAACAGGCTTAGACTGCGACAGGGTCGCTAACCTTTTCGTGTGCCAGGAGGGGGTATGACTGAGCAGAGTCAACGGATTTTATACGTTGATGACGACAGCAGCCTGAGAGATGAAATATCTTTGTTCCTACCGGGCTACAAAATTTCGGCGTGCGAAACGATAGGCGACGGGATCGCTTTAGCGACGCAGCAAAGCTTTGCCTTGTACCTTTTGAATCTCAGTCTCCCCGATGGTTCCGGCTTTAGCCTGTGTCAGAAAATACGGGTCTTTGATCTTAATACGCCGATCGTTGTCATTTCGATTCACGACAGTGAAAGCTACCGGAAATATGCACTCCAAGCCGGAGCTTATGGGTTTTGGGCGAAGAGCGGAGATTTGCATCAGCTCAAAACCACAATTGAAAGGTGCCTGTTCGAGAGTCGGCTAAGGTCCTTCGAGGCGAAACGCGCCGAATTCGCGGCAATCCGAGATGAGCTTGCGCAGCAACGCGAAGAGGCGCGGGCGCGCCAAGCGCAGGCGCAGGAGCTGCAGGCCCAGTATCGAGAGAAGAGGGCCATGTTGGCAGCCTCTCGCGCCTTCGAAAATGCGGGAGGAAGCCGGGCCGATTTTTCGCATCTGTGGCCGGAAGCATACGCGGAAGCTTCCGCTAAATAGTCACTCGGAGCAGGACTGTTGCCGCGAATACGTTCGCCTCGCCTACCGATTCAATGCATTTACCCTTGCCGTAGTAGGTTCTCTTCTTACAGCTCAATTGCTGTGCAGCCTTTAACAATTTGCATGCGTTGCATCTCGCCTGATTCTCATTGAGACGAGCTTATTAGCAATTTGTCGAATTCTGCTTTTGCGTTATTCCACCGCAGTAGTCTCCTGTCCGTCGATCTCCCAGAAAAAAGCTCGAATCATTTCCTAGCCGTGGTAGCGTCTGAATTTGGCCATGGTCGGAAATGACGGTCACACGGTGC
>JBEVIO010000318.1:0-4827 GCA_040510635.1 Binatia bacterium
CGCCGACATGAAAGTTTTCGACAACGTTTGGCATGTCAACAAGGAAGCCTTGCTTGCCGAGATTTGGCGCAGCCAAAGGTTTCTATAGGGCTTTGGCGTGCTTTGACACGTAAAAGATTTGCAGCGCTCCGGCTTGGTAGTGTAAAGGAAACCAAGCGAGAATTTTGTGCCGGAGGAACGATCTTATGCCGTTTAGAATCGGAACATCGGAACAGGGTGGAACTTTTTATACCCAGGCCCTGGCTTTTGCCGAGCTTTTCAACCGCGGACGCGCACAAGCCGATCAATGTATTGTCAAAACCACCGACGCAAGTATACACAACGCCGAGCAGCTCGATCGTGACGAGCTCGACTTCGGCTTTATGGCGTCAAACTGGATCGGCCGCGCCAAGGACGCGACGCCGCCGTTCAAAAGCCGAATCGCGCTGCGCATGGTGGCCCCGGCCAACGCCGGGCCGATGTGTTTTGTGAAAATGGCGGATTCGCCGATCCGATCCGTCGCCGACTTCAAAGGCAAACGCATCGCGATCGGCGCCAAGGGCAGCGGCATGGAGCAACATATCCATACGATCTTCGGCGTCCTGGGAATTTCGTTCGACAGTTTCACGCCGGTGCACATGGGATTCGCTGAGGGCGCGGACGCGTTGGCTCGTGGCGCCATCGACGTGCAATTCCATCCGCCGATTCCGAATAAGGTGTTGACCGATCTCAGTCAGCGCGCTGACATTCGGGTGATTCCCTTCAGCGCAGATCAACTGGAGAAGGTGCTGGCACAAGTGCCGTTTTACCGTCCTGTCGTTGTCGAAAAAAACGCCTTCCGCGGAGTGATTGAAGATGTAACGCAAGTCGGCGTTATCAATGTCGTCGTCACACACGAACGCGTGGCGGAAAGCGTCGTTTACGACATGGCCAAAGCGATTGCCGAGAATCTCGACAAGTTGCCGCAGATGAATCCATTGTTTCAAGGATTGAAGAGTCTATTTGAACCGCTTCGCACCAAGGGGGCCGCGGCATTCGAGTTCGGCGGCGTTGCCTTACATTCAGGAGCGATCAAAGCTTATCGTGATACCGGCTGGTTGAAATTGTAGGGCGCGATGCCTCGCGCCCTTCTCCTGCACCGCCGCCGCGTGGCGGTCTCTGCCAACGGTGACGCCATTGACCACAGAATAGTCTGACCCGTCCATTACGGCGTCCACCCGCTCTGGGTTACTTCGGCTTGGGCGCGATTGAGAAAAGAAAAATCAAAGATTTCTTCGGGACGCACGTCGCGCGTGACGCCGGTAAATCGTTTGCTGCGCTCGATGACGATGCGCTGGAGCTTTTCCGGGATCGTGCCGTCGCGCGCGATAGTTTTCATGTGATCGTCGTAAACGCGCGCCGTCAAATCGCGGTCGGTCTGACGGGTGAACTCCATGATCGCCGCGATCCCCGCTTGGCGGTTTGCCAGGTAGACGCGCTGCCCTTTGATCGTGGCGCGCATGAAGCGGCGCACCAGATCCGCTTGGCGCGCGAGCCGATCGTCGGTGGCGACGATCGATGCTTGGATGTCTTCCAGATGATCGGCAAATCGGAACAGAGTCGGATAACCTGCGGACTGTGCGAGGAGGCTCGACGGGGGGCTCAGCGACGCGGCATCGATGCTGCCTGCCCTTAGCGCCGTATAACGGGAGCTGGTTGATCCCACGGGAACGAAGTTAACGTCCTTCTCAAGCTGCAGGCCGAACTTCGGCAGCACTTCTTTCAACCAGCCGTAATCCAAGCTGCCGACCGTGGATCCGCCGACTCTTTTGCCGCGCAATTCGCCCATGCTCTTGATCCGCGGTTGCGCCATGAATTCTCCCGGCGGTTTGTCGTTGAACACCATCAGGATTTTAAGCTTCGCGCCTTGAACCGCGGCGGTCGGATTGCTCGCCGAGCCGAATTCGACGCTGTTGCCGATGAGCGCCCGCGTGCTGGTGAGTCCGGCCATCAGGATGATTTCGACGATCATGCCTTCTTCGGCGTAAAAGCCGCGCTTCTGGGCGATGTGCATCGAAATGTAGGATGCGGAAAAATTGGAGATCGCGACATGCACTCGCTCCTGGGCGTTGATGGTCCCGGCCAGGGTGAAAAAAACGATGCTTGCCGCAAGGCAAGTTAAATATTTTATTTGCGCCATGGTTTCTCCGCGATGCGCGACCGCGAGCGGACACGCCGTCAAAATTTCGGTATGCGCAATGTCTTGCTAATCATCATACTGCCGTTGATGAAAAAGAGCAGGGATAACGGATGCCAGCGCGCGCCGCCGATTTCGACCACACCAAGCGGTAGATTGTCGTCGGCGCGACCGAAGTAGACGCAGAGCGCCAGCACCGCGACGAGAATCAGGCTCGAAGGAATCGGCGTCCCCTCGAAAAATTTTACCTTGCCGCTGGCGTCGGCGAGTTGACCGGCGGTGACGTTATAACGCGCCAAACGGCTGATGCCGCAGGCAACAAAATAAATAAGAACGATCACGTCCAGGATGCCGCGCATGCCGAGACCGTAGGCGAGAACGGCAGGGGCAACGCCGAAGCTGACGATGTCGGCGAGCGAATCCAGCTCTTGGCCGAAAGGCGACGGCTCGTTGTGCCGGCGCGCGACTTTGCCATCGGCGATGTCGAGGATCAGCGCCAGCGGCAATAAGGACAAGGCCAAATAGATGCGCCACGGCTCCGGCGTCGCCAAATAACTCATGGTGGCGAATACGGAGGCGGTTCCGGCAGCGCCGTTGGCGAGCGTGATCAAATCCGCCAGCTGATAGTTACGCAGCATCGAGAAGTGGACGCGTGGATTAGGCGGGCTTGGCTGCGTCATGTTTCACTCGCGCCCATATTTTTACCCGATGGTGCTGGCGGTCGCTCGAAACGGATCGATAGACGCTTTCGCGCCGAGGACGTTAAGCAATTCATTATTCCTGCGGAAAAATGTCGTAGTATCTCTGCGCCGCCTCGGCTCCGCCGCAAATGTATACCGCATCCTCCGGTTGGAAGCGAAAGTCGGAAGTAAATTCAACGAGCAACTCTTCGCCGCGCTCGACGGCGACAACGGTACAGCCGGTTTTGACGCGAATATCCGCGTGGCTGGGGTGATATTTTTCCAAGCCGTGGGTCGATACTTTGATCACACGGAGCTCGGGATCGACGGCGACGGATTCTTTCCCGAGCAGCCGCCAGGCAAGCAGTTGCCCTGAAACTTGACTGATCGAAAGCGCAAAGTCGGCGCCCGCGGCGTAGATTCGTTCGACGTTTTCAGCGCGATTGACCCGGGCGATGACCGGAACATCAGGCGCCAGGTCTTTGAAAATAACCGTAGCGAAGAGTGTCGTCGAATCGGTGTTCAGCGCCAGGATTACCGCCTGGATGTTTTCCACGCTGGCTTGTTTCAAGAGCTGCGTGTCGAGGACGTTGCCGACTAAATTAACGCCGGGTCCGGGCTGGGTGTCGATGAGAAAAGTTTCTTCGCCGGCGTCGGTTAATAGTTCAACGACCTTGCGTCCGACTTCGCCGCCGCCGGCAATTAGAAACGGGCCGTGGCGGCGCAACTGGCGCGCGCCGGCGCAAAGATTCATGAAGCGCTGCAAACTTTCGGCATTGCCGGCAAGGACGAGAATCCCGCCCGGTTCGAGCCGCATGTCCGGCGTCGGCGGCGTGATGAGCTTGCCGCCGATCCACTGGCCGATTACGGTGACGCCGGCGTGCTGGCCGAGATCGGCTTCGGCGAGGGTCTTGCCGCCGAGCACGCTGTCGCGCGTGATGCGCGCCTCGCCAACCTGGAGCTTATGGCCGAGGTGCTGAATCCCGGCGACTGTGGGGCTGACTTTCTGGCTGGCGCGAGCGGCCAAGGCGGCGCCCAACACGTGACGCGGCGTGTAAGCGCCGCTGGCGCCGGCCAGGATGATCGGCTCGCGATGATAAGGGTCTTCGACCAACGCGAGGATCTCGCCTTTGAAGCCAAGCTGGCGTGCGGCGAGGATCGTCGCAGCGTTCCGATCGTCGGTGCTGTTGACGATGAGCGCGCGCGCCTGGATCAAATGGGTTTTCTGCAACACTCCTTCGTCGAGATTGCCGTGAATGACCCGATGCCCTTGTTCATGCAGGCGGCGTGCGTCGTTTTCGTCTTCTTCGACGACAACGGTTGCGATGCTGGCTTGCTCCAGCTCGGTGAGCAGCGTCGCCACCGGCGGACCGTAATCAAAAATGACCACGTGTTCCTTGAGACTAGGAATTTCTTTCGGTAGCCGGGTTTCGAAACGCTCCTCGAAAAAAGGAATCACATAAATGGGAAAAACCAGGAAAACTAGAAACACGCCGACAAATTGCACCAGCACGACATAGGATACCATGAGCGGATGGTTCCAGTTGGAATCGCGGCCGTATCCGGTCGTCGACAACGATTCCCCCGCCCATTCCAAGGCGTCCCAAAATCCCCGGGGCTTGCCTTCGAGATAGGTCATCCCCCACATGTATAAAACCGTTGTGACGATCAGCAGCAGAATCAGCAGGCCGAGCAAAGCGAGGAGACGTTTGTGCAAGCGCATCATATTCTGATTTTTTCTCGCCAATGGAGCGGTAACGAACGGATCATAGGTAAAGGGTCCGATAAATCGTCAAGAGACGAGCGAATCACCTGGGGGCTCGTCAGGGCGCGCGCCGCGATTCCGACCGGCGCCAAAAAAGTAGAGCGCCCAGAGCGCGATGCTGGCAAGCAGCACGCCGATACGAGTCGGATAATCAATAGCGCTGGGCGAAACGAAGCCCTCGATCACTCCTGCAATCACCAACATAACCATGCAGCCAAGCTCGATCG
>JBEVIO010000319.1:0-4356 GCA_040510635.1 Binatia bacterium
CCGGCTACGTGGACCGAGGCGTTAGCGCCGATTTAGTCGAAGCGACCAAGCGCCGCGAAGTGGCGGAAGCGGAATTTCGCCGAAACTCGATTGCCGGTTTGGCCGCTGAGTGGTCGCAAGCGCTGAGCGTCCAGGGGCGCACGTCTATCGACGACGACATCGAAGCGATCAAAAAGGTCACCGTCGCCGATGTGAACCGGGTGGCGAAAAAATACCTCCACAACGACAGCGCCGTCACGGTGATCATGACGCCGCACGAATCGGGCGACGCCGTGGCCTCCGAAGGGCCGCGCTCGGGCGGCGAATCTTTCGCGCCGAAGCAGACGAAGGCCGTGCCGCTGCCGGCTTGGGCAAAAAAAGCTCTTGCGCCAGTGTCCGTGCCGACGTCCACCGTGAATCCGAGCGTGACCGTGCTGCCCAACGGATTGCGTCTGATCATTCAACCGGAAACCATCAGCGACACCGTCGGCGTGTACGGCCGGGTGAAAAATCGCGCTGAGCTCCAGGTGCCGGCGGGTAAAGAAGGAGCCGATCAGATTCTCAACGATCTGTTCTCTTACGGCTCGACGAAACTTGATCGCATCGCTTTCCAACAAGCCCTCGATGAGATCGGCGCCAACGCGCAGGCGGGAACAAGCTTTTCACTCGAGGTTCTGCCGGACGGTTTCGCGCGCGGCGTGGAGTTGCTTGCGGATAATCTATTGCATCCCGCGCTGCCGGAAGCAGCTTTCAAAGCCGTGCAGCAGCGCACCGCTCAAGCCGTGGCGGGCCAGCTGCAAAGTCCAGTTTACCGCTCGGGGCGAGCCTTTCTAAAAGCTATTTATCCCGAGAAGGATCCGACCTTGCGTGAGGCGACGCCCGATACGATCGCAGCGCTCACACTCGAAGACGTGCGTGGCTATCATGAGAAAGCGTTCAGGCCCGACCTGACCACCATCGTCGTCATCGGCAAAGTAACGCCGGAGCATGCGCGCGCGGTTATCGAAAAATACTTTGCTTCGTGGCAAGCAACGGGTCCAAAACCTGAAACGGACTTGCCGCCGGTGCCGCGCAACAAGGCCAGCGTCACCGTCGTGCCGGATCGGAGTCGAGTTCAAGACCAGGTAAGCTTGGGCCAAACCTTTGAGCTCAAGCGTCAAGACGACGACTACTACGCGCTCCAGGTCGGCCTGCAGGTTTTATCCGGCGGCTTTTACGCCAGCCGGCTCTATCAGGATTTACGGGAAAAAACCGGTCTCGTGTACTCTATCGACGCGCACTTACAATCCGGCAAGACCCGTTCCGTGTTTGCCGTCTCCTATGCCTGCGATCCGCCGAACGTGGTCAAAGCGAGGTCGCTCATCGAGCGCAATTTGCGCATCATGCAGACCAAACCGGTTACGACTGCCGAGCTGGATCAAGCGAAAATTTTGCTGCTGCGCGCCATCCCGCTCAATGAATCGAGCATCCAAGGCATTGCCGGCGGGTTACTCGATCGCGCAACCCGCGATCTGCCCCTGGACGAACCCATCAGCGCGGCCAAGCGCTACGCGGCGTTTACGGCTTCGGACGTCCAAGCCGCGTTTGCGCGGTGGCTAAAGCTCGAAGATCTGGCGCAGGTCGTTTTGGGACCGCAGCGTAAGTAGGGAAAAATTTACAATCGAGTATGACTCATAGGAGAGTTTTGCATGTCACATCGTCGTCCTCCCCTTGTCCGTGCCGTGCAACTCAACACAGCCGTCCTCGTTGTGGAGATCGCCGCAGGGATTGGCTTTAACAGCTTCAGCCTGATCATGGACGGCGTTCACAATCTTTCCGACGAGGTCGCACTTGTCCTTTTGGTGTTCTTACAGCCTGAGAGCGGGTCTTTCCGGCAAACTTTTACGCTACGCCAACCTGTTCAATTCGATCGGCCTGCTGGCCATGTGCGCATTTCTTGTCTGGCGGGTGGTCGAGCGCCTGGCATCACCGGTGGAGGTGCCTGGCATGGTCCCGATCGTTGCAGGTTTGATCGGCGCATTGGCCAACTGGGGCGTTGCTCGAGTGCTTCGTGAGTCGAGTAAAGAAGACGTCGCGATTCGTCTCGCCTATGTTCATAACCTCGGCGACACTTTGGTTTCACTTATTCCGGTGGCAGCGGGAATTTTGATCTTTGTCTCGGGAAATGTTGTTTTTGACTCGTTGTTTGCCCTGCTGATCGCTGCGGTGATTATCATTGCGACGTTACAGGCCGCCATCGGCTCGTACAAAGAGCTCCTCTGGCCGGAAAACGTCTCGTGCGGTCATTCAGGGACCGAACAAGGCATAGTTTTCGTTCACGATTCACGAGCGGAGCCTCGCGCGTCTTAGTTTCAGACTTCTTTGCTTGGACCTACAAAGCATACTTGAACAAAATCGGTTTTGGGCCATGGTAAGAGATCACTTGATCGTTTCCGAGGGGGCGTATAGAATTGGGGCAATTGTTTCAGATGAAATCCATCCCTCATCGGCTCCGGTTAATTATCCGACGCACTGGGTCGGCCTCGTGGGCCGCGTCCTTTCTATTTTTCCTAGTTTACTCTGCGCCTCATCAGGTTCACCATTTTTTCGAACAGTCGCCCAATGCGCATCATCACGAGACTGGTCACGAGAATTCGCACGGTGACCACAACAACCGATCCTCAACGACGGACTGCGTTTTTCAAGCTTCGGTGAGCCGATGTCATCTCGGCTTGGCTTGGCAAATTACTCCGGCTTCAATGCCGATTATTGTCCAGCCTTTCACGTTTTTCCTCGCCGCCGACCACGGATCCAATTTTCTTCCGACAGCGTTCCAGATTCGCGCTCCTCCTGCAGTCTGACTGATCTCAGCATCGCGGGCTATTTTTAATGCGCACTCCATAAGCGGGTTCACTACTCGCAGTGAGCGCGCGAAATGCTTTTTCTTTCATGGAGGGGGACATGCCATGAGTTCATTTTTTAGCGGGATTCAAAAAAGAGTCTCGGTCTTCATGATGTTAGGCTTGTTTCTCGGCGCCTGCAGCTCGGATCTCGCGCCACGCGGTAACGAAAGTCGTGACGAGCCACTGCGCTTCGGCCCCGAGGTATCTCTCGGCACATCGACGGCGAACCCGGCTGTGCCCTTCTTACGCTTCGCTCCCAATGGCCGCCTGTTCGCGATATGGACAGAAGACGAAACCGGTCAGGTGACGAAATCGAGCAACACATCGGAGCACCATCACTCCGGAAAAATGGCGCCCTCGCCATTGCGCGCGGCCCTCTTGGCCGTATCGTCCGACAACGGAAAGAGTTGGTCAGCCGCGAAACGGGTAAATACCACCAAGGAAGCGATACAAGGCGAAGAGAACGGGCCTAAGGTTGCCCTCACCTCCGATAACCGCGCCTATGTGGTTTGGTCCATTCCCGGCGAAAAGGGCGACAAAACGCGCGCCAACATTCGCTTCGCGATGGACGACGGCAAAGGGGGATTTACGCCGGCGCGCACACTCAACGAAGTGAAGGATGCAGCGCGCTTCCCGATCATCGAATCTTCTCCAGACGGCAATCTGCTCGTCGCCTGGATCGACCGGCGCATCGACAATCCGAAACCGCGCCAGCTTTACCTGATGAGAATCGGCGGCGACGGCAAAGCGTTGACGAAAAATTATTCCGTCGGCGAAGGGTTGTGTGAATGCTGCAAGTTGGGAATTGCTTTCGCAAACGGCGGCAAAACTATTTATATGGTCGACCGCCAAGTCGATGACAAGCAAATTCGCAATCACGTCCTGCGCAAATCGACCGACGGCGGCGCTACGTTCGGCGCGCCCGTCGAAATCAGCGACGATGGCTGGCAAGTTCCTTCTTGCCCGCACTCGGGGCCGAGCATTGGGCGCGATAGCCGCAGCCGGCTTCATGTCAGTTGGTTCACGCTCGGCCGCTCGGAAAAAGAAGCCGGCATTTACTACAGCGTGTCCAAAGACGACGGCAAAAGCTTCGCGCCGCGGCGGCTAGTGCAGGCCAACACCGCGCCCGAAGTGCTCTACAACAATCTGGCGGTAGGCGAGGACGATACGGTTTATCTGGTGTGGAGCAATCTTGACGCAGACAATCGGGCGCAAATATTCATGCGTACGATCAGTGTCGACGGCAATTGGAGCCCTATCCAACAGTTGAGCCACGCGAAAGGCGACGCGAGCAGGCCCGCTTTGGCGTTGAGCAAAAACCGGCTGCACGTAGCCTGGACGGAAACCGACGGGGAGGCGACGCGCGCTATTCTACGAAACGCGAGCGTGGGTCAATGAAGATCTCCGTCGCTCCGACCCACATCGGAGCGGAAAAAAGCGACTTGGCAAAATCCATTTCTCGGTTTTGGCTTTGCACGTTAGCGCTGCTAGTAAT
>JBEVIO010000320.1:0-9925 GCA_040510635.1 Binatia bacterium
AGCGGCGTGACCACTTCGCCTTTGCTTCCCATGCGCTCGGCGACTTCCAAACGCAGCTCGCGCGGAATCAGAGGCTCGTCGCGTTGGTAATGCAGATCGAACGGATCGGGCCGGTTACCGCGAGCAATTTCGAGAATGTCGCGAAACCCTTTGCTCGTCACCAGCGCAGTCTTCGCGCCTTTGCGCTGAATCAGCGAATTGATGACCAGCGTCGTGCCGTGATTAACCAGCGACGCTTCCGCGGGTTTGATCTTCGCTTTGTTGAAACAGTCGAGAATCCCCTCGACAAGATTGTCGTAGGTGGTCGGACTTTTCGAATAAACGACTCTATGGTTTTCGTGATCGAAAGCGACTAAATCGGTAAAAGTGCCGCCGATATCGACGGCGATGGCGTAGGACATTGAATGTTCAAAAAGGATAAAGGATGAGGGATGAAGGATAAAAGCTGTTTAGTCCTCATTCATCCTTCCGCCTTTATCCTTTATCCTTTCTTCTGGATGCTTTGCCGTCTGCCTCGATGACAACACCGTAATTGTCGCGCGCGCTTTCTGGCGAGACAAAGCCTCGAATCACGTCGCGCTGGACCAATTCGACAGGGCGCTCACGCGGATCGCCATAACCCCCGCCACCACCGGTGGCCATGCGTACGCGATCGCCGGCTTGCAAAGGACGATTTTCAGTTTTGTAAAGTAGCTCGGGCTCTGCATCGCCATTCTTGTAAATCAGAACCTGGCCCGATTTTGCCCGCTTCGCGCCCTGTACGCCCCAGGGCGGACAGCCGATGCGATCGAAGTTGGCCCACAGTTCTGCAGGCGCGAGCAGCACATATTGCTTTTCGAAGCCCAATCCGCCGCGCCATTTGCCCGCTCCACCCGAGTCTTGGCGCAAACGAAACTCTTCGACGCGAAACGGATACATCGATTCTTGCAACTCGATGGGAATCAAGCGCGTGTCCCCGTGCGCCATGGTGCGAAACGGCCCCGCGCCGTCATGCGTTGCGCACGCGCCCCAGCCGCCGTGGCCGCTGTCGTTGGCTTTGAACACCGCGCCGGTATCCATGCGTTTGCCGGCAAAGCTCAGCGAAGAAAAAGTCCCGAAGTGCGCGCCGGTCACGCGCTCGGGCAACGCCGGCTCCAGCGCTTTGATGATGCAGTCGATGACGGTCGGAAAAGGAATACTGTAAAGACCCATCGCCGCGGTCGCCTCGGCACTGATCAACTTACCTTCCGGCAAGATCATCTTTACGGGCCGGAAGGTCCCTTCGTTGGCTGGCTCATCGGTGGCGATCAGATATTTAAAAGCGACCCGCACACAGGTCCTTCCCCCGCCATAGAACCCGGAATTGATGCAGCCTTTGACTTGATCCGACATCTCGGAGAAATCGACGGTCATCTCGTCGCCGGCGACGATCACTTTGACTTTGATCGGAATCTTCTCATCGCGCACGCCGTCATTATCAAGAAAAGCCTCATGCTGATAAACGCCGTCCGGTATCGCGCGGATTTTTTCTCGCGTCGCGGCCTCGCACTGATCGAGAATCGTCTCGAGGGCTTCGAAAAACACTTTGATGCCGTATTTATCGGCCATGACCTGAGTCAAATCGCGCCCCAAGAGACACCCGCCAAGCTGTGCTTCGATATCGCCGAGCAATTCCAAGGGAAAGCGCGTGTTGTTTTCGATGATGCGGTAGACTTCTTCGATGGGCTCGCCCTTCGACAAGATTTTAATCGAACGCAGCTGCAGTCCTTCCATGAAAATATCGGTGGAAGAGTAAGACACCGATCCGATCGCCGAACCGCCGATGTCGATCCAGTGGCAATTGATGGAAAAAAAACCGATCAGATCGTCGCCCTTCGCGCCCGCAAATACCGGCGTATACATGACGGTATTATTCAAGTGTTGGCCTTGCACCGCGGCGTGGTTGCAGACGATGACGTCGCCCTTGTGGAGATTTCCCCGGCCATAGATTTCTAAGCCGTCCTTCACCGCCATGCCCACCGAATCGGCGACGAACACCGGCATGCCGCCGGTGGATTGAGCAAGTAATTCCCCCGCAGCGCCGACGAAACCGACGGCATAATCCTTATACTCGTAGATATACGGGCTGAACGCCGTGCGCGTCATGTTGGCGTCGATTTGGTCGCAGACGGAAATGATACCGTGGCGAATCACTTCCAAGGTGATGGGATCGATTTGCGGTTTTTCGGCGCCTTTCGGCGCGGCGACCTGATTCATAGCTCCCCGTTTTTGCTTGCGGCAATTTTGCGATCCTTTCAAGGAACCAAAATGTTGTCAAGCATAGGCGGCACTGTACCTTGACACCGGCGAAACTGGTTAGATATAGACCACAATGGTTTTCCCGGAGGCATTATGAATTTTTGCCGGTTGATCAGTCTGCTGATTATAACGCTCTTGGCGGGCGCCGACCCGATCCTCGCCGCGCCATGGTCGCCGTCCCTTTCGACGGTGATTCAGGGCGCAAACAAGGAAGGCAGGCTCAAGCTCATGTGGGGCGAGGGAACTTTGGGCGGCACCAAAGGGGCTGCGAAGTTCGAGACGATGATGAACAAGATGTTTGGCACGAACATCAAAATCGGCTTTACTCCCGGAGCCGCGATGCCGCAAATGGGCAGCCAGATCGCGGCCGAATATGCCGCCGGTCAATCCGCCGCGTCGGATGTCTATATCGGTGCGGACAGCTACCTCGCTCCGCTGGTGAAGCACAAGCTGTTCCACGAGGTCGATTGGCCGAAACTGCTGCCAGGCCGGATCACCAACGAGATGGTCGAGGGCGGGCGCACGAGCTTGAGAGTTTATACGGGATTGCCCGGCATCCCCTACAATACGCGGCGAACGCCCAAAAACGAGGCTCCCAAATCGCTCAAGGATATGCTTAAGCCCCAATGGAAAGGGAAAATCGCTTCGACCCCTTATGTCACGAGCTTGAACATACTCGCGGCCAAGGAGATGTGGGGCAAGGAAGCCGCGCTGGAATACGTCCGGCAATTGTCGAAGCAAGTCGTCGGCCTGATTCGCTGTAACGAGATCGAGCGGGTCGCATCGGGCGAGTTTCTCGCCTTTGTCATGGATTGCTCCGGCTCCCAGACATTTGAGGCCCAAGCGCACGGCTCTCCCGTGGAACACGTTATCCCCGTCGATGGCGCGATGCTTCGGCATCGCATGCTGACGGTTCCCAAGAACGCCGAGCATCCGAACGCCGCCAAGCTTTTCACCACTTTCATGCTGACCAAAGAAGCGCAGAAGGAGCTCTGGGACAGCGATTTCTCAGACATGTATCTGTTTCCCGAATCGCAAATGGGCCAAAGAGTGAGACGAGCGGAAAAACAAGGCGCAAAATTTTTCGTGCCGACGGTCGATTGGGTCGCCGCCAATCCGGAGATCGATGCGATTTCCGAAGAGATGGTAAAAATCATGACGCAAAAGTGACGGCGCTTTGCGCCGTCATCCCGAAGGTTAGTGAGGGATCTATCTTCCGCGCGAAGCGCGGTCATCCCATGCGCGAGCGAGGGATCTTTCTTCTCCGCGATCCGATGCAGCCATTCCGAACGCGAGGTGATTCCATGAGGCCGTCAAGCGCACTTTATCTTGTCCTGTTGGTCCTTTCGGGACCTATTATCATACCGCCCGTCAACGCTGCCCAGCCGCAGGGGTCGCCCGCGCTGTCGGCCGTGATTCAAGAAGCCAACAAGGAAGGAAAGCTCAAATTAAGCTGGGGCGAGGGCACCTTGGGCGGCACCAAACGCATGGCGCTGTACGAGCAACTGATGAACAAGATGTTCTTCAGCAACGTCAAGATCGGTTTCACGCCGGGGCCTTCGATGCCGGCGATGGGGAGTCAGATCGCCACCGAACTTGCTGCCGGCCAACCGGCCGCCAGCGACGTTTACATCGGCGCCGAAAGTTACCTCGTGCCTCTAATCAAACGGAAAGTTTTTCTCGAAGTCGAATGGCCGAAACTGATGCCTGGCCGGATCACCGCGCCAATGGTCGAGGGTGACGGCCAAAGTCTGAGAGTCTTTTCTGGACTGCCGGGCACGCCCTATAACAAAAATCGCGTGCCGAAAATCGAAACGCCCAAAACGCTGAAAGATTTCTTGAAACCATTTTGGAAAGGGAAAATCGCTTCGACCCCCTACGTCACCGGCTTGAATCTGCTCGCGGCAAAAGAACTGTGGGGAAGAGAAGCGGCGCTGGACTACGTCAAACAGTTTTCCAAACAGGTATCGGGCCTGATTCGTTGCAACGAAATGGATCGTGTCGTCACTGGCGAATTTCTCGCGCTGGTGATGGATTGCAACGGCGCACGCACCTTTGAGTTGCAAGCTCAGAGCGCGCCGCTGGAGCATGTCATCCCATCCGACGGCGCGATGATTCGCCATTTCTATTTAAACATTCCCAAGAACGCCGAGCACCCCAACGCCGCGAAGCTTTTCACATCCTTTTTGCTCACCAAAGAAGCACAAAAACTGCTCTGGGAAAGCGACTTTTCCGACCTCTACATGTTTCCCGAGTCCCAGTTGGGGCAGAAGGTCCGACATCTCGAGAAGCAGGGTGTGAAATTTTTCGTGCCGACCCTGGAGTGGGTAGCTAACAATCCTGACATAGAAAAAATTTCCGAAGAGATGGTAAAGATCGTAACCCAGAAATAACCGCATGAAGTGCGACCAACTCGAGTCCTTCGGCTGGACTCAGAATAAATTCCACGAGGGATCTCGTCTGCTCGCAGCAGTCACAGTGAGGACCAAAACAAATTTCCGTGCGCGCTCCGCTCCGGCTCGCAATGGCACCGAAAGACTCACCGCTGTTGCTCCCCTGATGCCGCCATGAGTTTGTCTGATTCAATCCGCCCGTATGCTTTTTTTCCTCGAATAGTTTCACGGCGGCTGGGTCAAGCCGATCCCTGGGCGTGGTTGATGGTCGGGGTTGCGTCGTTTTTTAGTCTGTTGATTCTCGCCCCTCTGGTGGTGGTTTTTTGGCTGAGTTTTTTCGAAGGCTCCTTGCTCGATCCAGTTAGTCGCTATTCCTTCAACAACTACGTCAAAGTTTTCACTGAGCCGTTTACTTATAAAGTCCTCTGGAACACCGCCGGCTTCTCGCTCATCGCGCTCACGGTTTCGTTCTTGTTCGGTCTGCCGGCCGCATGGTTGGTCGAGCGCACCGACTTTCCCGGGAAAACTGTCCTGCTGACGCTGATGACCGTGGGCTTGCTCATACCGGGCTTCGCCGTGGCGATGGGCTGGCTGTTCCTGCTTCATCCGCGCATCGGTATCGTCAATCAATTTCTACAAGATATGTTTGGCTTCGCCGATGCACCGCTCAGCATCACGACGATCACCGGCATGGGTTGGGTGCAGGGGCTCAATCTCACACCGGTGGCATTTATCATGACTGCCGGCGCCTTTCGCGCCATGGATCCCAAGCTCGAAGAAGCCGCGGAAGCCAGCGGCGCGAGCACCGCGAGAATCATCTGGAGCGTAACGGTTCCGCTCATCTGGCCAGGAATCCTCGCAGCGGGAATCTATATTTTGACTGTCGGACTTTCGGCCTTCGACGTGCCGGCGATCATCGGCTGGTCCAACCGCATTTTTACTTTCAGCACCTACATGTATCTGATGGTCAGCCCCCAGGAAGGTCTGCCGCGCTACGGCTTGAGCGCGACTTTCAGCATCATCGGCATCGTCCTCGCCGCGGTTCTCGGCTGGTGGTACGCACAGGTGCAAAAGCGCAGTCACCAATATGAAGTGATCACCGGCAAAGCCTATCAGCCGAAGATCGTAAAGCTAGGCAACCGAGCGATCCTAGCTTGGCTGTTTGTCAGTATTTATCTATTTCTGAGCAAGGTGATACCGCTGGCCATGCTCCTGTGGGCGTCGTTGCTAAAATATTTCGAGATGCCTTCCGTGGACGCCTTCTCAAGAACCTCGCTGCAAAACTACGTGGGTTTGCCTTGGGAGCTGGTGCTGCGCGGTGCCGGCAATACCTCGATCCTGATGCTGTTGACACCGACAATCACCGTCATCGTCAGCGTGATCTTCGCCTGGGTCGTGCTGCGCTCGCGCATCCGCGGACGTTTTCTGTTCGACTTCTTTGCCTTCTTGCCACACGCCGTGCCGAACATCATCTTCGCCATTGGCGCGGTCTTGCTCGCGCTCTTCGTTCTGCGCGGCTTTATTCCGCTCTATGGGACGATCTGGCTTCTGCTCCTGCTCTATATCATCGTGCGCCTGAGCTACGGCACACGCATGATGAACAGCTCGCTGATTCAGATCCATCACGAGCTCGAAGAGGCCGCCTACGTTAGCGGCGGCAGCACCTGGAACGTGGTGCGGCGGATTCTCGTGCCGATCTTAACCCCGCCGATTCTTTACGGCTGGCTGTGGATCGCGTTGCTCACCTACCGCGAGCTCACACTCGCGGTTTTGCTGTCCCGGGCGGAAAACACTACGTTGCCCGTGGTCGTATGGAGTATCTGGCTCAACGGCGGCTTCGGCCAGGCGGCGGCATTGACGACGGTCATGCTTTGTATTCTAGTGCCGATCATCGCGCTCTACTGGTTTGTCGCCCATCGTTCAGGCATCGGCCCGCGCGCGATGTGAGCGATCGTTGGCAGTCTTGTAAGAACAAGGAAAAATAAATGGCGAACCAAAAGAAATTTATCGAGTTGACAATCATTGCGTCTATTCTCTTGTTGGTGGTTTTAAACGGGTTTGCCCAAGAACGCCGTGCCAAATTGAGGATTTCAAACGCGGGTTTTACCATCACCGCCCTGCCGCTTCTTGCCGCCAAAGATTGGGGATTATTCACCGCCAACGGACTGGATATGGAAGTCATCCTCATGCAGTCTTCGCTGGTGCCGGCAGCGCTGACCCAAGGTGATATCGACTTTCAAGCCGGCGTCGGTCCCGCTTCGGTGAACGCCACTATGGCCGGCTTTGCCACCCGGGCGATCTGGTTTTCTTCCGACCGAATTTCCTATTGGTTGATGGCCAAACCTCAATATAAAACTCTTGAGAGCTTGAAGCAGAAGAAAGTTGCCGTCACCGGCCTTGGCGGCACCGTACATATCGCATTCAACATGGCGGTGGAAAAAGCCGGCGCCAATCCCAAAGACTTTGTTCTCGTTTCCATTGCAGGACAACAAATCCAGCAACTCATCTCCTTGGAATCGGGCTACGTCGACGCAGCAGTCTTATCTCCGCCGGTAACTTTCGGGGCGCAGAAAAAAGGCTTCAACAAACTCTTGGATGTCGGCGCAATGGTGGAGATGCCCGGTGGCGGTCTCACTGCTCTGGCTAAAACAATCCAAGAGCGGCCTTCGGAAACCAAACGGGTGATTCGCTCATTGCAACAGGCCAAGGAAGAAATCAGAAAATCCAAGCCGAAAACCCTCGATCTGATCGTCAAAGTTCTCAAAATGGATAGAGAAGCCGCGAGCGAAACCTACGATCAGTTCCTTACCACTCTCAGTCCGACTGGTATCCCTACGCGCGTCGGCATGGACATCCTCGTCAAATCGGTTCAATCCCAAGGGCGCCACATCGACCGCAAAGTGGCGTTCAACGAAATCGCCGATGACCGGCTCGCAACAGAAGTGGCGAAGGAATTGGGTTATAAGATTCCTTGAATACTTTCACTCGATGGCTTGGTTATCCGATAAGTGGATTCTTCGTGGCAACAGAGTTATTCGGTCGAGATTCTTCGCCTTGTAGGCTCGGCATGACATACGCAGGCTGTCATCCTGAACGAAGTGAAAGATCTCGTCTTCGATTTTCCTATAGCGCTGCAAGGGAACATTGATGACGCAGACGTTTCACCTCCATTTTTTAACTGTATTATTCGTCCGAGCGCTGACGGCTCTAGCACTGGTCATTGTGCTTGTGTCGCACGCCTCAAGCCAAGACAAACGCGCCAAAGTTCGCATTTCCAACGCCGGCTTCACGATCACCGCGCTGCCGCTCTTGGCCGCCAAAGATTGGGGCACATTCAGCGCCAATGGTTTGGACGTGGAGCTGATCGTGATGAGCCCGTCAATCGCGGCGGCAGCCCTGGCACAAGGCGATATCGATTATGTCGCCGGCGTCGGTCCGGCGTCCGTCGCCGCGACATTGAGCGGTCTGCAATCGCGCGCGATCTGGTTTTCCTCGGATCGAATCTCGTACTGGCTTCAAGCGCCGTCGCCCTATAAAACTCTGCAGGATCTCAAAGGCAAAAAGATCGCCATCTCGGGGGGAGTGGGCGGTACCAACCATGTGGCATTGTTAATTGCCCTGGAGAAGTCGGGCGCGAACCCTAAAGACTACACGATGGTCGGGATCCCCGGACAGCAGCTGCAAGTCTATTACTCGCTCGAATCCGGCTTCGTCGACGCCGCGTTGCTCTCGCCGCCGGTCACATTCAGCGCCGCGAAAAAAGGTTACTACAAAATCATCGACGTGGGCGCCATGGTCGAGATGCCCGGCGGCGGTTTGACGACGATGATCAAGACGATTCAGTCCAAGCCGGCGGAAGTGAAACGCGTCATTCACGCGCTCCAGTCGGCCAAGGACGAAATAAGAAAATCCAAACCGAAGACGGTCGAGCTGATCGTCAAGCTTCTCAAGATGGACAAGGAAGCCGCGAGCGAAACCTACGACGCGTTTCAAACAACTTTGAGTCCCAATGGCGTTCCCAACCGAGTCGGCATCGACAACCTGGTTCGATCTCTGCAGGCGCAAGGCCGTTTCACCGACCGCAAGGTTGCTTTCACCGAGGTCGCGGACGATCGCTTGGCAACAGAAGTGGCTAAAGAATTGGGATACAAATTGCAGTAGCGGTGAAATTCATTGGTACTGATGACACTGTGATATCCACCACGAAGATCACGAAGGACACGAAGGTTTCGAAATGATTAGAACTCCGAACTTCGTGCTCTTCGTGTCTTCGTGGTGCAAAATCATAGGTGGAAATAAGATACGCTATGGAAACAATAAATTCTGATGTCCTCGTCGTCGGTGCCGGCTTGGCCGGATTTACCGCGGCGGTCCGCGCCTCTGAGCAAGGCGCCAAAGTTATTTTGATCGACAAAAGCCACGGCGAGTTGGGCGATGGCAATATATTGATGGCGTCGGGGAGTTTGCGTGCCGGCGGCAAAAGCCCAAGAACGAATTCCAACGAGCTCTACGATTTCGTCATGGCCGAAGGTGTTGGTTATCCCGATCTAGTTCGAGCCTGGTCGGAAACCTGCGGGCGCGCGGTCGATTGGTTGATTCAGTGCGGCGTCAAAATCGTTGAAAGCGCGCCGGGCAGAATCTGGCTCGATCAGTCCGGCGAAGTTTCGCTCGCGCCGGTTTATAAAAAAGACGTCGGCACCCGCGCTCTCGCCAAGCTCAAAGAGCGTTTCGTAAATCTAGGCGGGCGCTATTTAAACGGCGTTGCCGCAGAAAAGTTATTGCTTGAAAATGATTGCGTCTGCGGCGTCAGCGGCTCGAAGTCCGGCGAGACCGTCGAGCTGCGCAGTCGCGCTACGATTCTATCCGCCGGCGGCTTCAGCGCCAACAAAGAAATGGTCAAGCGCTACATCGGACCGCACGCCGATGAATGCAAACTGCGCGGCTCGAAGCAGGACACCGGTGACGGGTTGCGCATGGCTATCGCAGTCGGCGCCAAAGCGGTCAACTTAAAATATTTTTACGGCCATTTGATCTCACGCAAAGCGCTCGTCGACGACCGCTTCTGGCCCTATCCGCGACTCGATTCCTTCGTCGACGAAGGAATACTGATCGACCGCAACAGCAACCGCTTTGCCGACGAAGGCCGCGGCGACGTGGCCGTCGCCAACGAGTTGGCGCGGACCGAGGATGTCACGGGCGCGGTGTTGATCTTCGACCAGGCCTCCTGGGACGCGGCGAAGGATGATGCCTTCTCC
>JBEVIO010000321.1:0-5417 GCA_040510635.1 Binatia bacterium
GGCGCAAGTTGTCGGTCGTTTCGCTTTGCTGCCGTTACAGGGCAAACGGTCCGAAATAAGCGCCTCCGCCAAACAGTGAGTCAGGAAAATTTGGCGCCGGATGAATCGATGTCGCGCGCCGGCAGATTCACGCCCATAGCGCGTTTTTGCGCCCATTGCGGTTGCATTTGCTCGCGGATTTATGGGAAAGGTTAGGAAACTTCACACAGGAGGCGCGCAATGATTCTTGAGATGAGAACCTACGTGTTGAAACCGGGAATGACCCAGAACTTCGTGGAACGCTTTGCTGAAGGGCTGACAGCACGGCTGCAATTTTCTAAGCTGCTTGGACTCTGGCTGTCGGAAGTCGGCGGCCTCAATCGGGTGGTGCATGTTTGGCCGTACGACAGTTTCGGAGAGCGCGAGCGCATCGCCGGCGACGCCAGAAAAACCGGCAAGTGGCCGCCGAAGACTCAAGAATTTATTATCACCCAGGAAAACAAGATCATCCAGCCGGCGCCCTTTTCACCGCCGCTGCCCGAACGCAAGCTCGGCGAGCTTTACGAGTTCCGCACTTATACTTATCAACCCGGCGCCATGCCGACGGTGCTGGAGCGCTGGAGCAAGGTGATCGCAGCGCGCACCAAAGTCTCGCCGTTGGTTTTTGCCGGTTCGACTTTGATCGGTCCGCTCAATCAATATATTCACGTTTGGGCTTATAAAGATGCGGGAGAACGCGAGCGCTTGCGCGCCGAAGCGAGCAAGACGGTGCAGGGATGGCCGCCGCCCACCAGGGAACTTCTTGTCATGCAGGAAAATATGCTACTGATCCCCGCGCCTTGCGCACCGTTCAAATGATTGCGAACGGCTAACGGTCGCGCAATTTCACCGCTGGCCTCGGCCAGGGGTGGTACGCCAATCGAGAGAGGGAGAGCTTCGACGAGCCTCCCTCTCCGTTTATTGAAGCTGAATAGAATTTTGTCCGGAAGCTCTATGCCGCGAAGAAAGATGATTCTTTTTTGCCACACATGAACGCCCATGCTTTATAAATCGATCCTTCGTCCGCTCTTGTTTCAGAAAGATCCCGAATCCAGCCACGAAATGATTTTGCGTTTGCTAGCGCGCTTGGAATTTCTTTCCGGGGCGCTGGACCGATTCTATAACGTCGAAGACGCGCGACTCATCGTTAAAGTCGGTCCTTTGACTTTTCTCAATCCCGTCGGGCTCGCCGGCGGCTTCGACAAAAACGCGCTGGCGCCGAAAACGATCTCTGCCTTCGGGTTCGGTTTCATGGAAGTGGGCGCCATTACCGCGCAAGGCCAGCCGGGTAATCCCAAGCCGCGGCTCTACCGCTTGCCGGAGGATGAGGCGTTGATCAACCGCCTCGGCTTCAACAACGAAGGCGCCGCTGCGATCGCACGCAAACTCGAGCGATTGCGTGCACGCGGCGGCTGGCCAAAGATTCCGCTAGGCCTGAATCTCGGCCGCACCAAGATCGTTGAGACGAAAGACGCCGTTGCGGACTTTCTCGCATGCTTCGATCCGCTTTTCCCGCACGGCGATTTTTTTACTTTGAACGTGAGCTCGCCGAACACGCCCCATCTGCGCGAGCTGCAGGAGAAATCGCTTTTGCGTGACTTGTTGTCCGCCGTGCAGGAGAGAAATCGCGAGCATGCGGCGCGCGCGAAAATAGATCCCAAACCGGTCTTCGTCAAGATCGCTCCCGACATGGAGTTTGCCCAAGTCGACGAAATTATCGAAGTGGTCGAATCCGTCAAACTCACCGGCATCGTCGCCGCCAACGCGACGGCGTTTATGCGCGACGATTTAAAATCGCGCCACGGCCACGAGCCCGGAGGCTTAAGTGGCCGACCGATCACCTCGATGGTGACGGCGTTCATCGCTCACATCTACAAGATCACCGGCGGTAGGCTGCCGATCATCGGTGTGGGTGGCATTTTTCATGCGCAGGACGCTTACGACAAGATCCGCGCCGGCGCCAATGCCGTGCAGATCTATACCGGCTGGATTTATGAAGGACCCGGGGTGGTGAAACGGATCAACCAGGGCCTACTGAAACTGCTCGAGCACGACGGCTACAAACATATAACCGACGCAGTGGGCGCGGCGGTCAAGGCCTAATTTCGCGCGCGGTCTTTCCTGCCAACATGTCGCTTGAAAGGCCCCAGGGTTTTGGCTAACGTCCAGCGATGGCGAAATCATTCAGCATCGAAGTCGCTAAAGATTATTTCAATTTTGCCTCGGCGCATTTCCTGATCTTTGCCAACGGCCAAAGAGAGGCGCTGCACGGACACAACTATCAAGTGTCGGTCGTCATGGAAGGCGAGCTCGATCGCGCCGGCGTAGTGCTTGACTTCATATCTTTCAAGCCGGTCGTCAAGCGCATCTGTGACGCCTTGGACCACCGCACTTTGATTCAAACCGCAAGTCCGGTGCTCGACGTTCGCGAACGCGCCCACGAAGTGGAAGTGCGCTACAAAAAACAGAAAATTATTTTGCCTCGTCAGGACGTCCTTCTGCTGCCGCTCGCAAACACCAGCACCGAACTGCTGGCCGAGCATGTCGCCAATCAAATCCGGAAAAAGGTCCGGCAAATTTTTCCTCAGACGAAAATCAGATACTTAAAAGTCGGCGTGGAAGAGGCGCGCGGCCAGCGCGGCTTTTACCGCGACGAGTTTTAGCTGCGCGCTAACGACACTGTTCGAGAGCCCAACGCGCGATCTCGTCGTGGCGCGCGAACCAAACGCCGGGAAAGCCTTTCATGTAACGCAGCAGCTCGTGCAGCATCGCCGACATCAGCGGCCGCCCGCCGAAGTGCGCGTGCACGGTCAGATTCACCAGCGAAGGCGATTCGTATTGGTAAAGATATTCGAAGGTGTCTTTGTAGACGTTGAAAAAATCGCGCGGGCTCGATCGCAACGTACGGTTGTCGGTGAAGTCGCTGTGCGCGATTGCGACCAGTTGTCCCTTGGCGGTTTTGACCACGTAGGGCAGGTCGGTGTCGTTATAGTCGCCGTGCCAGAGAAATCCTTCTTGGGCGAGCAGCTCAGCGGTGTGCTCGGTCGGCGCCGCCACCGGACTGAACCAGCCGAGCAGCGGCGTGCCGACGGTTTTTTCAATGATTCGTTTGCACCGCCGGATCACCTCTATTTCTTCGTCGAGCGAGAGATAAGGCAGGATCAAATCCTGCGTGTACGAGTGGCCGGCGATTTCATGGCCGCGCTCGTGTAACTGTTGCACCGCTTGCGGAAATAATTCCGCCCCTTTGGCATTGAGACAAATGGTCGCTTTGATATCGACGTCATCGAAGATGCGCATGAAGCGCCAGATACCGGTTTTGCCGCCGTACTGTGACCAGGAGATACCCAAGAGATCGGCGGTGCCGGGCTTTAACGACGTCGTCATCGGCGAGTAGGGCGGCGCTTTCCCCTCCGACCAAACTTCGAACATCACTGTCACCATGACGGCGAGTCTTTTTTGATCCGGCCAGCTGGAAACGATTTTCTCCATCCATAGACCCCGAAGATATAAATGCTCGGTCCGTTCAAGGGGTAAAGCCGCGCCGCCAAAGATCGACAACTTGGTCGAGATCGGCCGCGGGAATTTCCACACCCGCGCCGGCGGCATTCTCGCGCATCTGTTCGGCATTGCGCGCGCCAGGAATTACGACGCTAACCGCGGGGTGGGCGATACAAAAGGCGATCGCCGCTTGGCCGAGCGATTTTATCGGGCCGTGCACGAGGAAGCGCAGTCGATCCGCTTTGGCCAGTTCTTTCTGGAACGGCTCGCCTTTGAAGCTGCGCGCCCGGACATCGTCGCCTTGAAATCGCGATTCGTCGGCCGCGCTCATTTTGCCGGTCAGAATGCCGCGCTTTAACGGCATCCGCGCGATAATGCCGACGTTGGACTGCGCGGCGAGAGGAAAGATGTTCTCGCGCGGTTCCTGCGCGAGCAGATTGTATTCCACCTGGATAGTTTCGGCGCGGCCTTCCTTGACGGCGGCGATGCCTTCTTCCATGGTATTGATCGAAACGCCGTAGTGGCGGATCTTGCCGGCTTGCTTGGCGCGTTGAAGGACATTCCAAACTTCCCCACGCTCGATCACGTCGACGGTCGGATTATGCAGTTGGTAGAGATCGATGTAGTCGGTTTGCAGTCGCCGCAGACTCTCATCCATGACGCGGCTGATGTAGGCTGGATCAAAGATCCGCTTGCCGCGATCAGGTCCGACCATCACGTTGCCGCCCTTGGTTGCGAGGATGACCTTATCGCGGTTTCTTTTTAGCGCATTTCCCAGCAACGTTTCGCTATAGCCCGCGCCGTACGCATCCGAGGTGTCGATAAAATTAACGCCTAGATCCAAGGCGGTGTCGATTGCGCTCAAGGATTCGGAATCTTTCATCGGGCCGAAGTGGCCGGCATGAACCATGGTGCCGAGACCGACAGCGCTTATTCGTAAACCGGTTTTGCCGAGCGTTCGATATTTCATAGCATCCACATTAAGCCCGCACGCCTTGTTGTCGCAAGTGGTGCGCAGCGAAATGGGCAGATTTTCGATTCGCGGTAAGGCGCTATGATTAAAGCGAGTCCTTGCATTGACAACCCAAGCGCAATTCCCTACATTTCAGTCGCTACTCTACCCTGACATGAGCGGGCGTAATTCAGTGGTAGAATGCCAGCTTCCCAAGCTGGACGTCGCCGGTTCGACCCCGGTCGCCCGCTCCAAAATTCTCTTCAATTCGCTACTTCTGAACGCGATTTTTTTGAGTTTTGGTCGGAAAGCAGAAAAGTGCCCAAGACGTGCTCAAGCCGAAAGTGACATTGAGGCGGGCGACGCTCCGCGCGATCGATCTTCTTTCGACTGCCAAGAGAACATGAGCGCTTAGCAAAAGCGGCGGCTCGAACCGTAAAAAAATCCATCAGCTCTTAGGCCAATCGAAGAGATCTTTGGATTTGCCAAGCGCGAGCACCGACGGGAAATCGCTCGGACTCGATGAACTTGAAGTTTCTATAGCCCTGCCCTCAAGACGCGGCGCTTCAGCCGTCTTTCGACAAGGGCGGGTTCGGATGATGGAAGCGTCTATCCAGCGTCACTGCAATGGGACCCTGTTCCGCTATTGTGTAACGAACTAGCCAACCGATTAATTGTCTGTCAGTTTTAGGCTGGCTGACACGAGGATTTTCAGTCCTCTTGCCGTACCGGGACTATGTGTCACTATCGGTCGCTATGTGTATCTATTCGAGCGTTTAACGGTGGTTTTAGGCGGTCGATTTTACCGATTCGAACACATAGAGACATATAGTTCTGGCAAAGTAATAGCAAAGTAAGCGAACCCAGATCCGGTCGCAGCATTGATTTCGGCGCAATTGCCGCGCAGCTGGCATGAAAGGGGATCACCACGCATCTCGAGGCAGAG
>JBEVIO010000322.1:0-3268 GCA_040510635.1 Binatia bacterium
TTTCTTGATCCGCATGTGTAGGGACTCCATCTCGAATCTCCTTCTTGCTCGTTCTTGGGTGTGTGTCGGACACACCAGCTTTGCCGATTGTTTCGCGCTGCCCGTAAGCGTCGCTGTCCTGAAAATCCAGCGCGGCTGCGCTGCAATACCGGCGGATTTTTAGACTCTGGATCGACGACGTGACGAAGAGATCAGAGATTCAGAGAGGACTGGAGAATATAAGTAGGCGGTCTTGACACGAGATCAGTTTGAAACTTAAACAGAACCCGAAAGTTTCGCTGCGCGCCTCCCGGCACCGTTTTGATTCCGATGGCGTCCCGCGGAAGTTGTTGCAGATCGTAAGCGTCTTCGTTCAGTGTCGCTAGGAAGAACGTTCCTTTGCTGTTTGAGGCGGTGTAGTGTTATGGCTCGCCAGGTGAAAGGTCGCATTTTGATTAAACCGAACCGTAAACTGTCGCAACACAAAAAATCGGTTGGACAGAATGGCAAGACCAAGAAGACAGAGGATGAGAGGTGTTAACCTTTTATTCAATTTAGCTACGACAATTTAACCACGCTGCTCGCAAAAACTCAACTTTGACTTCGTCGCCGTCACTGATTTCTGCTGAAGCCTCCGCCGCGGCAACGCGAAGCGTTAGGTGCGATCCGCGAAAAAATTGTAAAGGCAGGCGAAAAGAACTCCTGCGAGCGCGCCGGCGAGCAATGAATAGATTGTGCCGACGATCACGGCAATCGGCACGTTGACCGGGTCATAACCCGGGTAGAGCGAGCTTAGCATCGCCAGGTAAGCGCCGCCGTAAGGGCGCAAGACAAGATTCATCAGCGAAATAAAAAGAAAGACGATGGCTTTGAACAGGGCGCCGGCGATGATCATGGCGTTGAGCGACAGTTTCACGGGATACCATCCAGAATTGACAGTTAGTCAGATGTGCTGTGATGTTTTTCCCTTGGACTCCACGGTTACGGGCGCGGAGAATGCAGATGGGCAAGTATGGCCAGCGGCGTTGAGGCCGAGGTCAGCGCCGCTGGCGCGATAAAGATCGTATGGACTATTTACCGGTCAGGGATGATTGCACGTTCTTAAAAGTATCGAGATTTTTCTGTAGGCCGGTGATATGGTCCTGCATCTCGACGATCGAAGAACCAAATTGTGCTACTGACCCGACCGGGCCGCCCGCCTTCCCGGCTTTTTCCAATAGTCCGCCAATCTGGGCCTCGGCCTGGCGCTGCGTCATCGAGCCGCAAACATAACCCAGCCCGAAGACCCCAACGATAACAGCCGTCATCAAACCCCGCGAAAGTTTTTTCTTTGTCATAACTAGCTCCTTAAATTTAGATAAAAACAATCAGGTAAATCTTGCGCCGTTCAAACACCTTCGTACGGCACGGCCACGAGTTGATCCTGGGCCGATGTCGCGTCCTCGTTCCACATTTCCAGCAGCTTCGCGGTGATCGGCCCCGGCTTGCCGTCGCCGATTTTTTGTCCATCCCATTCGACCACGGGCGCGACCTTGATCGAGCTGCCGATGAGCAGTATTTCCGCCGCGCCGCGAGCCTCTTCTAGTGAAATGCCGGCGAGGCGGGCGGCAGTTAGCACACCTTGTTGCACGAGAGTCTGGGCGAAATCGAGAACTCTTTGGATCGTGATGCCAGACAGGATCGCGTCGAAGGGCGGATGGCGGAACACGCGATCTTTGGTCACGAACGCTACGTTCATGTTGGAGCTTTCCGCGACCATGCCGTGCTCATCGATAAAAACGCCGTTGTCGGCGCTGCGGTCTTTAGCTTCCAACACCACGAGCACGTTGGGTAAATAATTGGTCGATTTGATGCGAGCGAAGAGCGGTGGCTTGATCGGCACCTGGCTGGTGATGAGCTTGATGCCCCCTCGATAGTAACTCTCCGGGTAAGCTTCCTGTTTGAAGACGATCACATAGAAGCTGCTGCCGACACATTCCGCCGGACCGAGGCCGTAGCCGCCGGGACCGGCGGAAAGCCAGTAGCGCACCGATCCTTCGCGCTGGCGGCTCGCCGCCGCGGTTTCCAAAATAATTTGGCGCAAGCGCTCGCGCGGAAACGGCGGCGGAATGCGCGCACCGTCGGCCGATTTAATCAGCCGATCCAAGTGCGGGTCGAGCTGATAGAGCATGCCATGAGTCAACGTCGCCGTGTCGAAGACCGCGTGGCCGCGGTGCACCATGTGATCGTCGAGGGGCAGCACCATGAGCGCGGGATCGGTGACGATGCCGCCGAGCACGCTCGAATACATTGCGTAGAAATTCGAAGCTTTGGCGTGGACGGACTCGCGCAGGCGCGTGAGCGCTGTCTCAGTGGAGAAAATGTCGGTTGTTTTAGAGTCGGCCATGGCGATTGAACTCGCGGGATTTAAGGAAGAAAACTCAAATCGAAAAGTTGCTGGGGCGTGAGCGACTTTGCCTTGGGGTCATCCTCGGCAGCGGCGTCGATCACCAACTGCATGCCTTTTATGGAGAGTTTGCCGTCGGTGGGCAAGGTCTTTAGCCGATAGTCGTAGCCGACCTCGGCCGCTTGCCGGTCGTCTATTTTTAATAACTGCATGGATTTTTTTATCGCTTCTTCGCGGTGGCTCACGTAATAACGAATCGACTCCAGGTACGCTCGCGTGAGCCGCCGCGCCGTGTCGTTCTGCGATTTTAGATAATCGGTCCTGGCGGCGACGCCGATCTGCAAGTACTCGATGCCTTTTTCGACTAGATCGTACAGTGTGTGATAACCCAGTTTCCGACCCACCAAGGCGAGCTCCGGGGTGAGCACCGTGGCATCGACGACACCAGTCTTGAGGGCAACCACGCGCGCGTCTTGACCGCCCACTTGCATGATTTGCATATCGCGCTTGGGATTGAGCCCCATCTGTGTCGCGGCGAGTTTGACGACGAAGTCGGTGTTGCTGCCGAAGCGGCTGATGCCGATTTTTTTGCCGCGCAATTGCTCCGGTGTATTGATGCCTTCGCGAGCGACGAGCACGTAGGGCATGCGGTTGTTGAGCCCGGCGATATATTTGAGGTCCGCGCCTTTCAACACCGCGTAAACGAGCGGCGTGCCTCCGGCCAGCAACATGTCTAAACTGTTGCCGATCAGCGCCTGCACGGAGAGCGAGCCGCCGGGGATGTAGATCAGCTCGAGATGGATGCCGTGCTTCTTGAAGATGCCGACGTCTCGGCCGAGGTAAAAGACGGTCTCGTCGGTAAAGGCATTATGGCCGATCTTGACCGGCGTGAGTTGGGCCGCG
>JBEVIO010000323.1:0-3962 GCA_040510635.1 Binatia bacterium
ACAAATATTCTGTGGTGGCGCGGTCGTTTATCATTATGATCGAGGAACTTTTGGGAAAGCGGCTCGGTGTGAGCGGCTTCGGTTCGGCATCGCACAACGCGGCGCTGATCCTGTTCAAGAAATTCAACCTGGAGCCCAATAAGGACGTGTCACTGGTGGTGGCCGGTCCGACGAGTGACCGGTTGAGCGCGGTCGAAGGTGGCCGAATCGATGCCACCCTGGTCACACCGTCCGAGCTGCCGCGCGCGCGGAAGCAAGGTTTGGTCGAAGTTTACGATATGCTTGATCTTGGCATCGAAGTTCAAGGCAACGGATTGGCGACTTCGCGGTCGTTGATCAAAGGCCAACGAGAAACCGTTTTGAGCGCGCTCAAGAGTTACGTCGAGGCCATTTTTTACATTCATCGCAATCGCGACGAGACGCGTAAAATCGTCGCCAAATATTTGCGCTTGTCAGATCCGGAAGTGCTCGACGCAACCTACACCGCTTTTGTCAAAAGCGTGGCGAAAAAGCCCTATCCGACGCTCAAAGGCATTCAATTCTTGCTCGACGAAGTCGCGGCCAAAATGCCCAACGCCAAGAGCGCGAGGCCGGAGCAGTTCGTTGATCTTTCTTTGCTGCAGCAGCTGGAAAAGGAAGGGTTCTTTGCCGAGATGGCGAAGCGCTACCCATGATCCCCGCCTTTGGTCGTAATTAAATCGAGAGGAGACAAACGGTCATGAATCTAAAAATCGGCCAGCATTTTCCTGATATCGAACTACCAGATCAAGACGGTCAGCAAGTCAAGCTTTCCGAGCTGGTGGGCAAGTTTCCATTTATTCTTTCTTTCTATCGTGGCTACTGGTGAGGCAAATGCCAGGTGCAGTTGCACCACTATGTCGAACTTCAAGAGGAGCTAGCGATCAATTACTGCAAGCTCGCGGTCGTGAGTGTGGACTCGCCGGAGGTGAACGACGCCTTTCGCACCGGGCTCCGGGCCAATTTTCCATTTTTGAGTGATCAGGAACGCACAGTCGTCAAAATGCTCGACATGACTGAAACCTCCAAGAGCCGGGGCGTCACGGCTATGCCTTATACTTTTTCCCTGTTGCCGGACCTCAAAATCCACAATCTTTATTGCGGGTATTGGTATTTGGGCCGTCCGACGCTCGATGAGCTGAGAATGGACTTGCGCGCCATGCTGCGCACGGTCCGGCCCGACTTCGAAGGTCCGGTCGGTTGATCGGCCGGTGCGGCCTTGGGCGCGAGTTGCAAGCGCGACTCTGAACCGGTAACATTTTTCAGCATGATTACTTCAGAAGAAATAAAGGAAACCCTTGGGGCCGCGCTGCCGGTCTCGTTAGTCGAAACCCAGGACCTCACGGGCGGCGGCGATCATTGGCAACTGATCATCGTGTCGCCGGCATTTGAAGGCAAGGGCCTCATCGAGCAGCATCGTCTGGTGAACGAAGCGCTGAAACTACCTTTGAGCGACCAGAGGATCCATGCCTTGTCGTTAAAAACCTATAGCCCGGCCCAGTGGGAAAAACTCGGCTCGTGACGTGCGCACAAAAAGGAGAACATTTTATGGCGGATGAAGTCCTTAGCAAAATCGAAGAGAAAGTAAAAAATAATAAAGTCATGTTGTACATGAAGGGGACACCGGATTTTCCGCAGTGCGGCTTTTCGGCGCACACGGTCGAGATACTCCGATCCTACGGCGTGCCCTTTGCCACCGAAGATGTGCTCGCCGATCCCTTGGTGCGAGACGGCATCAAGCGCTATTCCAACTGGCCAACAATTCCGCAGGTCTACATCGACGGCAAGTTCGTCGGCGGCTGCGACATCGTGCATGAGCTGCACGAGCGCGGCGAGCTCGAGCCGATGCTAAAATCGACGTTCGACAAATAGTTGCCGGCGGCGATTCACATTCGGCGTCTGCGCCCGTCTAATCGACGATGAGGAAGGGCGTCATATCATGAAAAATGGATGCGCCATGATCTTTTTAGCCCTTGTCGTGACGTTGACGAGCGCCTGCGCCACGCTTGGCCGTTTCGGTCCGGCTTACGACAGCTTCAATCGCGGCTTGTCGCTTTTCAATCAAGGAAGGTTTGCCGAATCGGTCGAGCACCTTGAGGACGCTACTCGGAGGGATCCGGAGTTCGCCGAAGCTTACTTGTATCTCGGTCGCGCTTACATCAGCCAAAGCCGCTGGCGCGATGCGATCCAACCGCTGCGGACTGCTTTTCGACTCTCACCACGGCAGTCGCAGCAGGAAATCATGAATCTTTTAGTCGATGCGATGTTCGCCGCAGCGCTCAATGATTTTCACCTGGGCGGAGGACCGACCCCGCCGACGCGATCCAAAGAAATTCTTTGATCGGAAGTCATCCGCGCACTTTGTGCAGCTTCACGCTACGCTACCCGCCGCCAAGCGCCTCGATAGCTAGGCTTTCGATTCTTGGAGACTTAACTCGAGAGGAGATCATGATTAGAGCCTCGGCCACCCTATTGTTTTTTTTCTTGGCGAGCGCGCCAGCATGGGGGCAGTTCGATAAAATGTTAAAGGGGTTGGGTAATCTCTCCAATTCGGGCAGCGGTTTGAGCGACGCGAAAATCGGCTCCGGTTTGCAAGAGGCGTTGAAGGTCGGCACCGAAAGCGCCGTAGTCCAAACCGGGACGACGGACGGTTTTCTGATGAACAACGCAATCAAAATCTTGATGCCGAAATCGCTGCAAACCATCGAGAAGCCGCTCCGGATGGTCGGCTACGGTCCGCAGATCGATGAGTTCATCGTTGGCATGAATCGCGCCGCAGAAAAGGCGGTGCCTTTTGCCAAAGATATTTTCTTTGCTGCCATCGGCGAGATGAGCTTCGACGACGCGCGCAAAATACTCAACGGCAACGACACGGCGGCCACCGATTATTTCAAATCAAAGACTTCCAAGAAACTTCAAACGGCGTTCCTGCCGTCCGTGAAAGAAGTCATGGATCAGGTCGGGGTCAATCGGCAGTACAACGACCTTATCGGCAAGTATAAGGACGTGCCGTTTTCGAAAAATGTCGCTTTCGATACCAACCAGTATGTAACCGAAAAAGCCACCGACGGAATCTTTTTTGTCGTCGGCCAAGAAGAGAAAAAGATCAGAACCAATCCCGCGGCGCGCGCCACCGATCTTTTAAAGGAAGTCTTCGGTAGCAAAAAATAGCTGTCAGCGATTCACTGGGTGAATATCGTGATGTCTAGATCCTTCGCTGGCGCTCAGGATGACTCAGTCGCTTGAGCGACTGAGTCAGTTTGCCAGTGAAGCCATCAAGCTGCCGAAGCCCGTCACTTCCTGTTTCACCTTGGCCATCTTCAGCGCGTGCCAAATATACGCCTGACAACTTGTGATCACCGGCTTGCCGATTTCTCGTTCGAGCAGCTCGACGTCTGTGATCGTCGGCCAGCGCGGGCAGGGCACGAAGACGCCGTCGGCTTCCGGCGCCTGCTCGTAGAGCCGCTTGGCGATCTTATAGGCCGCATGCACATCCATGTCGGTTAAATCGGCGTTCTTGCGCACGCCGTACCCTTGGATTTTCAGCACGTTAAAACCCGAAGCTTCGAGAAAGGCTTTCATGCGCTCGTTGAGCGTGTCTTCGTGCGGCGTGGCGACCACGAGCTTTTTTATATTGAGCGATTTAAGCGCTTCGATCTCTCCGGTGATGCCCGGAGCAACCGGCACGCCGAATTTCGCCGTAAGCTTTTTTCCCATCTCGATATCGCTGCCGTGACCGAGCTTGGTAAAGAGCGGCGAGCCCCCGATGATGATCGAGTCGCACTTGTTGTCGACCAAATCCGCAGCGGCTGCTTCGATGCGCTCTAATTGGCGCTCGAAGTCGGCATCGACCAATTGTCGAATCGTTCCCGTGCTGTTGAGAATCATGAATCCTTCCGGCAACATCTGATAGAATTCATAAACCAAAGTATCGCCGCGCGAAG
>JBEVIO010000324.1:0-5166 GCA_040510635.1 Binatia bacterium
GATGTTCAGGGTATCCGGCCCGGCATAGCGCGCCAGGGTCACATGCTTGGACAGTTCGAAGAACTGGATATATTCCGATGTTACGACGTCCCATAGAAATCTCCCCGCGCGGGCCTCGCTCCTGATCCTTTCGACGAACGATGCGCCGCCGAGGCGAAGGTATTTGACCCTGATGCCGGGATATTTGTTTTCGAAGCTCTTGAGTATGTTGCCGACGATCGCTCCGCCGGTGAGCGTCCCGTACCAGACAACCTCGCCGTCTTTTTTTGCCTGTTCCATCGATGAAGAGTTTTGCTGTGCTCCGGTGGAGTTGGCTAGAGCGAGAGAGATGACCAGCGATGGCACGATCATCATGCGTCGAAGATAGGCCATGAAAACTCCCTTCCGCGTCGATGAGGCATCTGCAGCGTGTTTAGTTGGTTATCCTATAGCCTCAATGAATGCTGGATGTAAACGTCTCTTATTTCAGCCGCGTTGGCTGTTTGTTCGAACATTGACAGTGGCTATGGCCAAGGGCTATGCAGGTCGCATGCAGCTACGGAGGGTGATCGATCATGAAACAAGCCGCAAGCGTCGATAGTGTTGCGCGTCTCGACCGCGACATGGCGGAGAAAAATCTCTCAGGTTATTGGCGCCTGGGCATGGAAGGGCTGCCGCCCCATCCGATGACCGCCGTTGAGCCCTGTCTTTGGAAGTGGACGGACGTGCATGATAGTCTCGTGCGCGCTGGCGAGGTGATCAGCCTGGAAAACAGCGAGAGACGGGTCGTGCGCTTGGTCAATCCGGGGCTCAATCAACAGCAAGCCTTCGCGACGCACACACTGCAAATTTCATTTCAATACGTCAAGCCCGGCGAAAATGCGCGCGCGCACCGCCACACGCCAGCGGCGCTGCGGTTTGTCCTGCAAGGCAACGGCGCTTATACGACGGTCAACGGCCAACAATGCGTCATGGAGCCGGGTGATCTGATTCTCACGCCGAAGCTCACCTGGCATGATCACTCGAACGATTCGAGCGAGCCGATGCTCTGGCTCGACGGTTTGGATTTTCCGTTGGTTCAGGCGCTGCACCAGGTCATGCAAGAGCGCTATTCGGACCGCCGCCAGCCGATCGAGAAAAGCAGCGAAGAGGTGATGGATAAACTCGGGACGTCGCTGCGCCACGGTGTGCGGCTTGCGGACTTCTTTCATTACAAATGGCGTGACACCAAGGTGGCGCTGCACGAATTGATAAAATCACCTGGCGCCAGAGATCGCTTCGACGGCTATTTGCTGGAATATCGCAATCCACTCAGCGGCGGACCGACGATGACGACAATCCAATGCGCGGTCCAACTTCTTCCCGCCAACGATGAGACGGAGACGCACCGACACACGAGCACCGTGATCTATCACGTGTTTCGCGGCACGGGCACAACCGAGATCGGCGAGCGCCGCTTCGATTGGGAACAAGGCGACTCGTTCGTCGTGCCGCTGTGGCATGTCCATCGGCATTTAAACCGCTCGTCATCGGAAGACGCAATTCTCTTTTCCATGAGTGACGCGCCGGTTCTTAGAGCGCTCGATCTCTATCGCGAGGAGTTTTAAAGCACCAGGGGAGTGTATATGACCCGCATCAATCGTGTCGTTGTTGCAACGACATTCTGTTTGCAAGCCGCTTTCTCGCTGCTGTGGACTCCACGGGCATCGGCCTTGGAAGAGATTATTGCCTCTTACGCAGGCCCGACCGTCACCTTCCTACCGGCGGAAGTGGCCCGCCAGCGGGGTTTTATGCGCGAGCAGAACCTCGACATCAAATTTCTTCTGACGCGGTCAGAGGTTGACCGGGCCGCGTTGGCGAGCGGTAACGTGGACTATACGCTCAGAGCAGGCTCCAGCTTCGTGTCGGCTGCTCGTGGCTTGCCGGTGAAGATCGTGTTCCTCGGCACGATGCGGCCGTTTTGGGGCTTGGTGGTTCGTCCCGAAATCAAGTCGGTGACGGAGTTAAAAGGCAAATCGTTGGGCGTGCCGGGCTTGCTCGGGTCCCAGCAGATTTCCGCGAAATTCATTCTCAAGCATTATGGCCTGGATCCCGACAAAGATGTCATTTACCGCGTCGTTGACACCGGCACGCGCATCGCGGGGATTCTCTCGGGGTCGATCGATAGCTCGATGATGGATTACGGCGAAGCGTTTCGCGCGAAGAAAGCCGGTCTCAAATTTCTCATCAATGCCGCCGATCTGCATGCCCTCTTGGCCGGCGGTCTCGCCGTCAATATCAAAAAACTCAAGGACCAGCCCGATCAAGTACGGCGAATGCTGACAGCTATGACACGGGCGTTGAGATACATGCAAGAGAATCCAGAGGGCACACAGCAAGTGATGATGAGCTGGCTCAAGCTCGATCGCGAGATGGCAGCGGATATCTATCAAATGGCAAAAAACAACTATACGAAGAACGGCATGGTGGAAGAATCGATGCTGAATTCGCTCGTCACGACCATGTTGGCGGAGGCGGGCATCAAGAACGTCGCGCCAACTCAGCTGGTGGATTTCACTTTGCTACAGCAAGTGCTCAAGTGAATTCGTGCGGCAAGATGGGAACAAAAAACGCACGTTTGTTGGATCGTTGCTGGGTGTTTTTCCTACCGCTTTATTTCCTCGTGGCGGCAGCGTTTGATTCCACCGAAGTCACCAATGGCGAGTATCTGAAATTTATTTTATCCACGCGGCATACAGCGCCGGAGAATTGGAGTCACGGACGTTATCCCACGGACAAAGAGAACGATCCAGTCGTCTTGGTGAATTTCAACGACGCTGCGGCGTATTGCCACTGGATTGGTAGGCGGCTGCCAAAGGTCGATGAATGGAAGGCGACGTGCGAAGGAGGGAAGTTAAAGAAGCGCGGCGATATCTGGGAGTGGACCTCCACCGACGTCGATATGGGTGGCCAAACCTACAAAGCTCTTTGCGGCCCGGCTAACACATGCGATTGTTCGCATCGCTATTTGCCGGGGTGGAAAAACGAAGTAAAAGGTTTTCGCTGCGTGCAGGATCAGACGCCGGTGACTTGGTTGCCGGTGTCGCTCCAAGAAGAAGCGGTTTTGTAGATAACACTGCTATGAGCGGCCGCCGAAAGAGCAGCGCGATCCATGAAGTGGGGTTTGGCGTGCTGGGTGTCACGGAGTCCTTCGTCCATAGGCGCCGGGAATCTCAGCAACGCGGCGTCATCTATCCCTTCCAGGAACGTATAGATCACATCCGCCGTGAGTCTCGCCGTTGCCGCGCCCGCAAAGAAAAGGGTGATAACTCCAAGGCTTGCCAGGGTGATTCAGTCGATATATGAGCTAGGGGTCACGTCATTTATAAATCGAGGAGTATCTCATGGACACGAACAAATCAGTAACAATCTCAGTCGAGACCGTCGGACAGGCATATTTAGAAATCCTGCGGGCGCGGGGCATCAAATATTTTTTCGGCAACAGCGGCACCGACTTCGGGCCCATTATCGACGGGTTGGCGAAGTTTGCCGCTGACAAGAAAGCCCATCCGATGCCGATTACGGTGCCGCACGAATTCGTCGCGGTCAGCATGGCGCAGGGTTACGCCATGATCACCGGCGAACCGCAGGTCGTCATGGTTCATGTGATCGTCGGCACCGGCAATGCGTCGGCGGCGGTGATGAACGCGTCGCGGCTCAATGTACCGATGATTTTTTCTGCGGGGCGCACACCTCTCACCGAAGAAGGACTGCGCGGCAGTCGATCCAACTTCATTCACTGGGGCCAGGAATCTTTCGATCAGGGCAGCTTGCTGCGTGAGTTCACGCGCTGGGATTACGAGCTGCGCAATGGCGATCAAGTGGAGACCGTCGTTGATAGAGCGCTGGAAATGGCCCTCGGCAACCCGCAAGGTCCGGTTTACTTAACTCTTCCGCGCGAAGTGCTGGCGCAAAAGATGGACTCGATCACGATTCATCCGTTTCGCAAAAACCAAGCGGAAGCGTTGCAGCCGAGCGCGGAAACGCTCAAACGGACCGGGGAGGTATTGCGCGGCGCCATCAATCCGCTGATTGTTACCGGCCGATTGGGCTCTGACCCTACAGCCGTAAGCGCATTAGTTTCATTCGCCGAAGCCCTGGCGGCGCCGGTAGTCACACCGGCGAGCCCGTTCGTGAGCTTCCCGAACACGCATGATTTTCATCTCGGTGTCAGTTCCGCGCCATACATCAAAGATGCCGACGTCGTCGTGGTCGTTGAGTGCGATGTGCCGTGGTATCCGTTCCAAGGCAAGCCGCCGGAGAACTGCAAGGTTATCCAAATCGCCCGCGATCCGAACTACGGCGGTATTCCGATCCGCAATTTTCCCAAGGACATTTCTATCGGCGGCGATCCGAAGCTGGCGCTCGAGCTGCTCGCGCAGGAATTGAGAAGTCAGCCGAGGAATGAAAAATTGTCAGCCGAACGCGCCGAGAAAATCCGCGCCGAGCATAAGCGCTATCGTGAACGTTTGAAACAAAAGGCTGAAAAAGCGAGTGATCAAAGGCCGATCGATACCGCGTGGTTGTCCTATTGCGTCGACCAAGTGCGGGACGCGGATACCCTCATCGTCAACGATCACGGCGTGTCGCAAGAGCAGCTCCGTTTGAGCGAGCCGGCAAGTTATTTTGGCGGCTCTCCCGCCGGCGGTTTAGGCTGGGGCATCGGTGGTGGATTGGGTATGAAGCTCGCTCACCCCGAGAAAACCGTGATCGTGAGCTGTGGCGACGGGACTTACATGTTCAACAACCCGACCGCCTGTCATTTTGTTTCGCAAGCGTACGATCTTCCCGTGCTAACGATCGTTTGCAACAACGCAATCTGGCACTCCACCAAGGCGGCAACCCAACAGGTCATGCCGGACGGTTGGGCGGTCAGTACGGACAATTTTCCCCTGTGCAATCTGACGCCGTCGCCGCGCTACGAGATGATCGTCGCCGCGCACGGCGGCTACGGCGAGATGGTCGACGACCCGCAGCAGGTTTTACCGGCGCTGAAGCGGGCGCTCAAAGTTGTCAAAGAGGAAAAGCGGCAAGCCGTGCTGAATGTGGTCTGCGGCAGTCATTAGCAGACAGCGTTCGTCGTTCTTGCTGCTTAACAGCATCATGGCCGAGACGTAAAGTATGGATGACGCTGTTGAATTGAGCCTT
>JBEVIO010000325.1:0-5267 GCA_040510635.1 Binatia bacterium
ATCCGCCTTCTTGTTGTTCGATGTCCGTGGCGTAAACGAAACTTTTGTTCTTGTAATGAACACGGTAGAGCATGACGCCATTCAACGGATGGGCCGCGCTCTTGCAAGTGGTCACGACCAATTCCTCCCCGTCAGCACCGCTTGCCTCCCGTGCTTTTTCAAGCTTAGGCCGTGTGCCTGGCAACCCAAATCGAATGATTTCGCCGCCGGTGAGCGAAAAAATTTCTTTTTTCCCTTTAAGCTGATCGAGCGAAACGGGAAAAAGATGACTGTTGGTCAAGTGACGCAAACTTCGCGTCAGCGCCCCACGAGTGGCGCCGGGACCGAGAATAAACGTATGCGCTGCGGCTGTCAGCAGCGGCTCGAAAAAACATAGGCCTAAAACATGGTCGATGTGAGTATGGCTTAGAAAAACATAAGCCGCTGGCGGGGAGGTGGCGCCATTACAAAGCTCCTTGCCCAGCGGAATGATTCCCGTGCCGGCATCGAAGATCAGCCTGCGCCCGTCGACTCTGACCTCGACGCACGAAGTATTGCCACCGACACCGAGCGTAGCCGCGTCGACCGTGGGATAGCTGCCGCGTACGCCCCAAAATTTTAGCCTGAAGTCTTGTGAACTCTTGATGCTGGACTGAGATCGGCTCACGAGAATTTATTTGGCTCCCGTCACGTTGAACGCTAGAATCGGCCGGCTGATTCCCTTGAGGCTCAGCTCTTGAATCGATTCTGCGGCGAAGGTATTTTCCAACCGGCTCATAGTTTTTTGATCGGTAAGAATCTGTCCGCCCTTCGCCTCAGCGCACAAGCGCGCCGCCAGGTTCGGTAGATTGCCCACGGTGCCGTAATCCATGCGACCTTCAAAGCCCATCGTTCCCAGTGTCGCGTAGCCGGTCGCAAAGCCAACGCCCAAGTCGAGATCATAGCCTTTTTTCAGCCACGCGGCGCGTAATTCTTTAACCCGGTCACGCATCTCGAGCGCCATCATCGCCGCTTTCTGCGCGTGATCGGGGCACAGGATCGGGTCGTTGAAAATTACCACAATCCCATCGCCGACAAAACGTTCCAACGTGCCCTCGAATTTAAAGACCAATCGGCCCATTTCACCATGGTAATGGCGCAGAAAATCCATGACCTCTTCAGGTTCTGCGCTGTCGGAGAAAGCCGTGAAGCCGCGCAGGTCGAGAAAAACAATGGTGATCTCGCGCCGGTGGGTTTTGAACAAATCGTCATCTTGATCCAGGATAGTTTCGGCGATTTGCGGCGACAGATAGCGCTTGAGGCGGGCCAGACGCTCCAGCTCTTTAACTTGCTGATTGACCTTGTCAGCGAGCGAGCGGTTCCATTCCTCGAGCGTGTCATGCATTTCTTTAAGCCGTAACATCGCGCGCACGCGCGCCAACAGCTCAAAGGAATCGAACGGCTTGGTGACGTAATCGTCCGCACCGGCGTCGAGACCGGCGACTTTGTCTTCTTGAGTGGCCTTGGCGGTAAGCAGAATGACCGGAATCCCTTTGTGTTCTTGGCTTTTTCTGAGTTGCCTGACGACTTCCAGCCCATTCATCCGCGGCATCATATAATCGAGGAGAATCACATCGGGCTTAAAGCTTTGAGTTTTTTCCAAGGCCTCGACGCCGTCGCCGGCTCTTTCCATCACATAATCGTGATCCGAAAGCTCCTGTTCGAGTAGATCGAGGTTGAACGGCTCGTCGTCGACAATCAGAATCTTGTTCAGCATAGCCTCACCGATAACTATTTTGGATTTTGCTCGCGGCCTAGACCTCGCATTCGTATGTTCTCTATTCGTAATTACGCAAGGAATTTCCTGATCTTTTGCAGCAGCGCATCTTCATCGATAGGTTTAGGCAGATAGTCGTCGCAGCCCGCCTTGCGCGCATCGATTTCGTCGCCGACCATGGCGTGGGAAGTAACGGCGATAATCGGAATGCGCTTTAACGCATCGTTGGCTTTGATGCGCCGGGTCGCTTCCCATCCGTCCATCACCGGCATGCCCAAATCCATCAGGATGAGATCGGGTCTCTCCTGTTCCGTTTTCATGACGCCCTCGGCGCCATCCACGGCTTGCAAAACATCATAGTCGTCTTCGAGCAGCTGCACGAGCAAATCGCGGTTCCAGTCGGTATCGTCGATCACGAGAATCTTTTTTTTGGTCATGTGTTTAACCTCTCAGGATCTATTAGCGGTGAGGGGGCCGTACCCCTAAACCCTCACGGTAATTTCAATTCCATTGGCAGCGTGATCGTGAACTTCGACCCTTTGCCTTCTTCGCTCTCGACGACGATCTCGCCTCCCATGAGATTGATGAATCGTCGGACGATCGCCAAGCCCAGGCCCGTGCCGCCGTACCGGCGCGTGCTCGACATATCGGCCTGGCGAAACTCTTCAAATATCAAATCCAGTGCTTCTTTTTTCATGCCAATGCCGGTGTCGGAAACGGTGAGCTTGAGTGAACCATTGTCGCGCCACGCGGCGACTTTGATCTCTCCTTTTTCGGTGAACTTGACCGCGTTGCTCAAAAGATTGAGCACCGATTGTTTGAGCTTGTCGCGATCGGTCTTGAGCGTCGGAATGTCAGGAGCGATTTCTGTCACGAGCTTAACCCGGCCATCTTTCAGCAGCGGCTCCACTGTCGCGATCGTCATGCGCATGACTTCGTCGAGCTTAAACGACTCGACGTAGGCTTCCATCCGGCCCGCTTCGATTTTCGCCAGATCGAGCAAGCCGTTGATCAGATTGAGGAGATGTTCCGAGCTGATCAGAACTTTTTGCAGATTATCTTTCTGCAGCTTTTCAATCTGGCCTTCGGTCTTGCGCAGTACCAAGCGAGTAAAGCCGATGATCGAATTGAGCGGCGTGCGTAGCTCGTGGCTGACGTTGGCGAGAAATTGCGACTTGTGTTTGTTGGCGGCTTCGAGCTGCTCATTTTTGTCCTGGATCTCCTGGAACAGGCGAACGTTCTCAATCGCGATGACGGCCTGATCGGCGAAGGTTGTCACCAGAGCAATTTGTTTGTCGGTGAAGGCTTCGACTCTTTCGCGCCAAATCACGATGACGCCGATCGGCATGCCTTCTCTCAGCATCGGCACACCGAGAAGCGTGCGATAGCCGCCGGCTTTTTGGGCTTCGCTCCATTTGTAATCAGGATCGGATAGCACGTCGGGGATGTGCACGGGACGGCGCTCGAGCACCACCCGGCCGACAAGCGTCTCTCTGCCGGAGGCGTGGATCGGATGTTCTTTCATGAATGTTTTGAACTCGTCCGAGGCGCCGTAGCTGACGGCCATGGTGTAGACGTCTCCACGAAGTCTGTGAATGTAACCTTTGTCGGCGCCGCAAAGCTTCGTGGCATTTTCGATGAGCGTTTCAAGGACAGGCTGTAGGTCGAACGCCGACCGGCTGATGACTTTGAGCACTTCGCTGGTCGCGGTTTGCTGGTCCAACGATTCTGTCAGCTCGCGGGTGCGGTCTTCGACCTTATGCTCCAAATTGGCGTAGGACTCTTCAAGCTGGGAAGTCATCTTGTTGAATTCGTCGGCGAGAACTTCGATCTCGTCACCGGTTTTGAGATTTAACCGATGGCCGAGATCGCCGGTGCCGATGCGCTCCACGCCTTCGCGCAAGATGCGCACGGGTTGAATGACGCGGCGAGCGAGGAAGTAGCTGGCAAAAAGCGCCATGCCGAGACCGATCAACGCTAACGCAGCGGTTCGTAGCATCGAAGCGTAGAGCGCCTCGTAGGCTTCTTCGACGGGGCGATCGACGATCACGGCCCAATCGAAGTCGCGGATCAGCGCAAACGAGCTGAGCACTTCTTTGCCGTTAATGTTCGGCGCGATGACGGCATGGGCGGCGCTCCCACCGGGCAAGCCCTCGAAAGCGGCTTTGACGACCGCCAACTCGCGCACGTTGCGGCGCTGCAAAACCAGGCTGATGTCGGGATGCGCAATCAGCTCGCCGGATCGGCTGACCGCGTACGCATAACCCGCCTTGCCGATTGTGATGCTGGAAACGACATCGCCGATGTACTTGAGATTGACCTCCGCTTGCAGCACGCCGATGACGTCGCCGGCAAAACGTTCGATGGGCACGGCGATCGTCATATAAGGCTCCGAGCCGCGCACGAAATAGACCGGACCGAAATAAGATTTTCCCCGTTGCGCCTGCTTGAACGGCACGGCGGTCGAAAGGTCCTTCTTGGCGTCGGGCAGAACGGTGCGCAAGCGCGACGCTTGCACTTGAATGACGCCATTTTCATTGAGCGCGATCGCTTCGGTGACCGCCGGTGCGATCAGCAGCAGCTTCTCCAGCTCGAAACGAAAGTCCGCCGTGAGCCCCTTGGGCGCGATATCGCGGCTCTTGGTCGCGCCTTTGAGCACGTTGTGAATCTCCTGGACGAAATGTTCGATCTTGAAGGCGGCGCCGGTGGCGATCTCTTTTTGCAAGCGCGCCAGCTCCTCGCGGCTTTCCTGATAGCGAAAATAAATTTCGATCAGTCCGCTGGTGATCAAACCGCCGCCGATGAGCACCACGGAGATCAGAAAATAATCGCGCACCAGCCGCCCCCGCCGCGGCGCGCCGAAGTTTCTGAAGAAGGGGAGATTACGAAAGGTTATTTTCCAGCGACTCATGAGCCGTTAGGTTATCTTATAACTTTATCTGCCCGGCCAACCGCAGGGCGTCGGTCAATCGCGGAGGCACCGCTTGCACGCGGTACGACCCGTCCTTTTGTTGCACGAAAACCAGCAAGTCTGCCACCGTGGCCTTCAAAGCGCGGTGACCTCCCGCGGTAAGGTATTCTGAAACTCCGTGGTTATTTTTGTACTCGTAGACATGATGAATTACTCCTTAAGGCCTTAATACTTCCGACGATCATGACGGTGACGGGGACCGTTTTTCTCCGTCAAGGTGACAATAGCACGGTTTATCGCTTGGGCCTCGTGGTTTATTCGACTGCCAAGCATCGTCTCCGCTAATGCAGAGGGATGCGCCATGGGTGGGGGGGGAGATTGCTGGGTTCGATCTCAGTCCTCCGCACTCGTTACTCAATGACTCTATGCTGTCATCTGATGACTCGGTCCGCCCGCGCCAGCACCCGCTGCGGAATGGTCAGACCGAGCTGCTTCGCTGTTTTGAGATTGATGATGAACTCGAACTTTGTCGGCTGCTCGATGGGTAGCTCGCTGGGTTTGGTGCCTTTAAGAATCTTGTCAACGTGATGGAGAGCCCGCTCCATGTTCTCCGCCTGGCTC
>JBEVIO010000326.1:0-6459 GCA_040510635.1 Binatia bacterium
GTTCCCGCATCGTACCGCCATTTCCAATCGATCGAGCAGCCACGGAATCCAGCCCGATGCCGACTTCAAAGAAGCCGAATTTGAGCGTCGGGAAGCGATCGAGCACGCCGCTAAAAACCGGCGCCGATATCGCGGTGAAAGCTTCGAAGGGAAGCCAAGACAGACGTCGAGATTGAATCGCGCGAAGCGCTCGACGCCAAGCAGCGGACCGCTGTCGCGGTCTTGAAATTAGCAGTACATTGCCGAGCTCGTCGGCTCATTACGAATCGAGCCGATGTAGCGTGCGTCGAACCGCTGCGATAATTTGCGCCTTGGCGGGCACGAAGCTTCGTTCAAGCTCCGGGCTCGCGGGAACAGGCGCGAAGGGCGCGGCGACGCGCACAATCGGGCTGTCGAGATAATAGAAAGCTTCTTTTTGGATGCGTGCGACAATTTCCGCACCGAGGCCGCCTTGCTCGACAGCTTCGTGCACGACGATCAGCCGGCTGGTTTTTTTTACCGAGTCGACAATTGATGCCACGTCAAGTGGGGAGATGCTGCGCGGATCGATTACTTCGGCGGAAATTCCTTCATTCGCTAACTCTTCGGCCGCAGCGAGCGCCAGTGCAAGCATGCTCGACAGAGCGACTATCGTCACGTGATCGCCTTGCCGCAGAACCTTGGCTTTACCAATCGGGACGATCTGATCGCTATCGGAAACTTGCCCTTTCGACCAATAGAGACCGCGGTGCTCGACGAAGACCACCGGGTTGTCGTCGCGAATAGCCGTCTTCAGCAATCCTTTGGCATCAGCGGGATTGGACGGCATCACTACTTTCAAACCGGGGACATGTGCGAGCCAGGCTTCGAGGCTTTGCGAGTGGTGCGCACCCATGGCGCCGCTGATGCCGCACTGGACACGCACGGTAAGCGGAATCTTTAGCTGGCCGCCGGACATGTAATGGAGTTTCGCCGCATGGTTCACCAGCTGATCCATGGCCAGGGTGATAAAGTCGATGAACATGATCTCGACAACGGGTCTGAGCCCTGCTGTTGCCGCGCCGACAGCGAGACCCATGACCGTGCCTTCGCTGATCGGCGTGTTGACCATCCGATTCGCGCCAAGCTCTTCCGCGAGTCCCTTAGTGACGCCGAAGGGGCCACCGAGAGCGACGTCTTCGCCGAAGACGTAAACGGATAAATCACGACGCATTTCCTCGGCGAGAGCGGCGCGGATAGCATCAAGATAGGTTTGTTCAGGCATTGCGAACAAGAATTTCGAAGGGCATGGCGTGCCCAATTCACGGCCTATGTTGTTTCCGCACAGACCAAACTATCTGTCTCTTCAGCTGTGGGCCAAGGTGACGAGAGCGCGAACTCGGCGGCTTTTTCGACAAGCTCGCGCGCTTCGCGCTCGATCGCTTCCAGCGCTTTGTCCGTAATCCTTTTCTTGCTCATCATCGCGCGGGCGACACGCGCGATGGGATCTTTCTTTTTCCACTCCGCGAGCTGCGACAACTCGCGATATTTGGCCGGGTCGCCTTCGTAATGGCCGCGTATGCGGTGCGTCAAGCATTCGACGAAAATCGGTCCGTTGCCGGCGCGGCACTTAGCCACGGCTTTTCTCATTGCTTCGCGCACGGCGAAGAGATCGTTGCCGTCGACGGTGCTGGCGGGAATCCCGTAGGTCTTCGCATGCTGCGCCAAGCGTTCAATTTTCGTGTGCGCCGAGAGCGGCGTAAACTCGGCATAGCCGTTGTTCTCACAGACGAAGATGACCGGTAACTTCCAGAGGCTGGCGATATTAAGCGACTCGTGAAACGGCCCGGCTTGACCGGCGCCGTCGCCAAAAAAAACCACGGCAACTTGATGTTTCTTCCGTTCTTTGGCCGCAAAGGCTGCGCCTAAGGCAAGCGGAATCGTGCCGCCGACAACACCGGTGGCGGTGATGAAGCCGGTTTCTTTGGCGACGATATGCATCGAGCCGCCTTTGCCACCGCAATAGCCGGTCGCACGGCCGGCGATTTCGGCCATGAGCTTGTTGATATCGGCGCCCTTGGCGATGGCGTGGCCGTGCGAGCGATGACCGCCGAAAACATAATCGTCATTCTTCAACAAGCTGCAGACACCGACCGCGACGGCTTCTTGGCCGATGCCCAAATGCAGCAAGCCGACGATCTGGCGTTCGGCGTAAAGCGCCGAGGCTTTTTCCTCGAAGGCGCGAATGAGCCACATGCGGCGCAGTAGCACGGTAAAATCAGGCGAGGTCTTTTTGGTCATTAAGGGGTATCGATTCAGAGCAAGTTGCCAGCGATCGACTTAGAGCTGCAGATCGAGTTGCGCGTCAGGGAAAGGAGAACCAATCGAAGCAAGATTTCTCGCTTTGCTCGAAATGACAACACGGGAGCGGCAAAAGAGTATTACATTCGCAGATGAACTCGAAACTGCAGTTCATGCCAGCACAGATTTGACTGCGCTCATGATGCGCGATTCCGACGGGCCGATATGGGCTTCGAGCGGCGGGCTGTATGGCACGGGTACGTCTAACGTCGAGACGCGGCGGATGGGCGCTTTCAATTTGTCGAAGCCGCTCTCGGCGATGCGCGCGGCAATCTCGGCGGCGACGCCACAGCTCTGATGGGTTTCGTCGGCAATGACAACTCTATGGGTCTTTTCGATCGAGGAGAGAATCGTTGCCAAATCGAAGGGCACGAGCGTCCGCGGATCGACGACTTCCACTTCGATGCCTTCTTTTGCGAGTTTCTCGGCGGCCTGAAGACCGACTTGCACGGTATAGGACGTCGCGACCAATGTGACGTGGCTGCCTTTGCGTTTCACGTCGGCAACTCCGAACGGGATCGGCTTGTCGTTGTCCGGGATTTCACCGCGAATATCCAACAGCCTGGTGTGATCGACGAAGATGGTCGGGTTATCGCTGGCGACGGCGGTCTTGAGCAAGCCTTTTACGTCGCGCGGCGAAGAGGGAATTGCGATCTCCAAACCGGGAACATTCCACAGCATGGCCTGAGGACTGCCGGAGTGTTGCGCCGCGCCGCCGCCACGCAGGCCGTGAAATAGATGAAACACCACCGGTACGCGCGTCTGACCGCCGGACATGGAAAAAGCGTTGGCCGCTTCGTTGGCGACTTGCGGCCAGGCTTCATAGATAAAACTGCCGGTGCTGAGGTCGACGACCGGCCTTAAGCCTGCCATCGCCGCGCCGGTGGCGAGACCGCAAAAGCCAAGCTCGGAGATCGGCGGCGAGATCATGCGCTCGGCGTATTTATTTTTGAGATTTTGGTAGACGTGGCGGTGCGGGCTCAGACTCAAAAAAGTCCCGTTGATCAGATGGACTCTCTCGTCCGCCGCCATGATCTCTTCCAGCGCCTCGAATTTGGCTTCGTAATAGGCAAGCTCTTTCATAATCAGCTCTGCGCAAAAAAATCTTTTTCGGCTTCTTCCGGTTTGGGATAGGGACTGTTGAGCGCGAAGTCGACGGCAACGGCGATCTCGCCTTTTACTCGGCCTTCGATAGCGGCGATTTCATCGCGGCTCGCTTGTTCGGCTTCGACCAATTCACGAATGAAAATCAGCAACGGGTCGCAGGAACGATACCACTCGCGGGCTTTTTCCGGCACGCTGCTGACATCCCAGGCGAGCGAAGTGTGGGTTGGCTGCGGCACGGTGGGCCAATTGGTTTCGCTGCCGGGAAAGCGAACCGTTTGTGCTTCGATGAATTGAGGACCCTCGCCGTCGCGGATTTTCTGCAACGCTGCGCCGATCGTCGCGTGCACGAGCCCCGCATCCATGCCGTCGATCTGCTGCGCCGGGATTTTGTAGGCTTTCGGTAAATCCGTGAGCGGATACGCAGCCATGGAAGACGATTGCGCCGCAGCCACGGCGCGCCCGACGCCGTATTTGCCGTTGTTTTCGCAGAGAAACAGTACCGGCAGTTTATAAAGCGATGCCAGATTGAAAGCTTCCGGCGCGGCGCCTTCTTCGAGCGAGCCGTCGCCAAACAGACAAACGGTGATGCGCCCGTTTTTCTGCGCTTTCGATGCGTAGGCCGTGCCCGTCGACAGCGGAATGATGCCGGCGACGACCCCCGAGCTGTGCAGAAAGCCGAGCGACGGCGCGACCGAATGAAACGACCCGCCTTTCCCTTTATTCAGCCCGTCGGCGCGGCCGAGAATTTCGGCAAACAGTTTCTTCGGCTCGACACCGCGGGCGAGCAGATGGCCATGGTTTCTGTGCGTGGTGAAGAGATAGTCGTCGGCGCGCAGGCATGAGATCGCCGGCACGCCGGTGCCCTCTTGGCCCACGTAAAGATGATAGTGTCCGCCGAACACGCCTTTGTCGTGGAGCGGCACGAGATTCTCTTCGAAGTGACGAATGACAAACATCCGCCGGCACAGATCCAACAACGCTTCACGCGGTAGTTTGGGTAACATATGGGTTGTGACTTATTGCAAAAGCCGTGGGCTTGTCAATGTCCGTTCGCTCGATTGACAAGGCTTCGACGGCGGGACTAAATGCCAAATAGGAAAGGCATTCGGACGGAGGCAATTCCATGATTTCAAAACGGTGGCCGTTGGTTATATTCATGGCGAGTCTTTTCGTTTCGCCTTCAGTTCTCTTCGCTCAATCCCGCGCGCTGAAAAAGGTCCAAGTCGGTGTCCCTGCGATCAGCATGGGGAACATCATCATCTACTTTACCAAAGAGGCAAAAATTTTTGAGAAGTATGGTCTCGACGTCGATCCGGTCGCGGTGGCGGGCTCCGGCATCGCTTCAAAGGCGCTGATCTCGGGCAGCGTGCTGATCTCGCCGATCGCGACGCCGACGGTCATGACCGCAGTGCTCGCCGGCTCCGACATGGTGATTTTGGCTCACACCATGCCGGGCGTCATCCAATCGCTCATGGTGCGGCCGGAGATTAAACGCGACGAAGACCTCAAAGGAAAAACCATCGGCGTGACCACATTTGGTTCGCTCACCGATTTTCTCGTCAAGTATCTCGCCCGACAGAAACGGCTCAACCCGGACAAGGATTTCGCACTTCTTCAGATCGGTACCGACAGTGACCGCTTTGTGGCGCTGCAGCAGGGAAGAATCCAGGGGGCGACCTTGTCGCATCCGAATTTTATTTTCGCGCAGCGTGCCGGCTTTCACGTGCTCTGGGATTTCTTCCGCGACGTCGACTATCCCTGGAGCGAGATCGCGACCACGCGCACCCAGATCAAGCAGGATCGCGATCTGGTCATGCGCTACATGCGCGCCCATATAGAAGGCATCGCCCGATTTAAGCAGGAGCCTGAGCTCGCGAAGAAGGTCATCAAGAAGATGCTGCGACTGGACGACGATTCGTTAGCGCAGGAGTCTTGGGAGCTATTTGCGAAACATCGTATTGCCGCACCGTACCCCAACATCAAGGGCATGAAAACGAGTTATGAGTACGTCGCGGCGACGCGACCGGACGTCTACAAACACAAGCCGGAAGAATTTATCGACTCAAGCTTTGTCGAAGAGCTCGACAAGAGCGGATTCATCAAGAAACTGTACGAGAAATAATCTGCCGGCATGAAGGTTCGCATCGGAATAGCGCTCGGACAATGGCCGCTTCAAGACCACTCCGCTGACGCCATTCTCGATCTCGTCGACTACTTTGAAGCGCTGGACGTCGATTCACTCTGGCTAAGCGATCGCCTGGTTTCGTCCACACTCATTCTCGAGCCCGTTACTTTTCTCGCCTACATCGCCGGCCGTTTGCGCAAAATGAAGCTCGGCACGAGCACGTTGGTGCTGCCGACGCGCAATCCGATCGTCCTTGCCAAAGAACTGGCCACACTCGACTTCCTTTCCCAGGGCCGGTTATTTCCTGCTTTCGGCTTGGGCGGCGATGAATCCAAGGATTTGCTCGCCGTTGGCGTGAACAGGAAAGAGCGCGCGGCTCGCGCCGATGAGGCGATTCGTCTCATGCGGCGCCTGTGGACGGAAGAAAATATCACGTTTGAAGGAAAATTTTATTCCGTGCAAAACGTCACGATTATGCCACGACCGTGGCAGAAAAACGGTCTGCCGATCTGGATCGGCGGGCGGAGTCAAGCGGCGCTGCGCCGCACCGGGCGTTTAGGCGACGGCTGGCTAGTCTCTTCGGTGTCGCCGGTGGAAGTCGAAGCGGGGATCAAAACGATTCGAGAACATGCTGTGGCAGCTGGACGTGAAGTTCCGGAAGATCATTATGGGGTTTTGATCCCGTTTTACTTCGCGGCGAGCGCGGAAAAAGCTTTGGAGATTGGCGGACAGGCCGTGCGCCAGCGCGCCGACATGCCGATAGCCGAATTCACCGCCTTTGGAAATTCCGATCAGGTGCGCGCAAAAGTCCAAGCCTATATCGCCGCGGGTGCGACAAAGTTCGTCATGCGGCCGTGCGGTCCGTTCGATGGCTGGCGCGAGCAGCTAGAAATGCTCGCGCATGAGGT
>JBEVIO010000327.1:0-4110 GCA_040510635.1 Binatia bacterium
GTGCAGAAGAAGATCTCGTTGCCAAAGCGCAAAACGAGCGCGAGGTGGTCGTCTACGGCACCGCTCTGGCCGCGCAGTTTGACAAGTTCGTCGAGCCGTTCAAGCAGCGCTTTCCTTTCATCAAAACCCAATATTCACGCACGACCGGCGAAGCTCTGACGTCGAAGATATTACGCGAGGTGTCCGCTCGCCAACTCAGCGCCGACGTCGTGCTCATCAACAATTACACCCATCGCATATTCATGAAGAGAAATATCATCACCAACTACCGCGGCGTCAATCTTTTCCCGGCGGATTGGACGCTGTCGGACAGCTACGAAGAACACAATAAAACTTATCGCGAGATTTTTTGGAAAGGCCGGTGATGCTGAGCGGAAAGTATTCGAGCTACGAGCGAGTCTGGCTGGATCGTCAACAGAAACAAGGAGGCGAGCATTATGAAAACTCCAAGCTTCATCATCTTGGCTCTTTTGGTCACTTCGACGGCATGGGGACAAGCGCGCAAGCCATCAACGATCGCCGAGCTGGCAACCTACCGCGGCGCCGATCGCGAGGCGCTGCTTTACGCCGGAGCAAAAACCGAAGGAAAAATAATTTGGTATACTTCGCTCGCCGGCGACTCCTATAAGGAGCTGGTCAAAGCCTTCGAAACTAAGTATCAAGGCGTCAGAGTCGAATCGTACCGTGCAGCCGGCGCGGAATTGGTCGTGCGCTTACAGGAGGAGGGCAAAGCGCGCCGCAACATTGCGGATACCATCGAGACCACCGAAGGAAGCCTAATCTTCTTGCGCGATGAAAAGCTGCTGCGCCCTTATGATTCTCCGCACCTGGATAGATATCCGGAAGACGGTAAGGAACGAGCAGACAAAAATCTCGTGTATTGGGCGCTCGCCAGGGAGTCGTACATCGGGTTGACTTACAACAAAACGCTCGTGCCCAAAGAAGCCGTGCCGAAAAATTTCGATGGCTTGTTGCACCCGCAGCTCAAAGGAAAAATGGGCATCAGTATCGGCCAGACGAGCGACAAGGTTATCGGCGCCATGCTCAAGACCCGAAGCGAGGAATTCGTCAAAAAACTCAAAGCGCAAGAGATCAAACTTTACTCCATCGATGCTCCGGCGCTGGTCAACAACATCGCGGCCGGAGAGATCGTCGCCTCTCCGGCGATATTCCAAACTCACACCTTGTTGGCGGCATCAAAAGGCGCGCCGGTGGAGTGGGTTCCCATGGACTTGGTGCCGACAAACGTCGGCAGCGCGGCGGTCGCCGCAAATCCGCCTCATCCTCACGCGGCGCTGTTAATGGCGGACTTTCTGCTAAGCGCCGACGGACAGCAGGTGCTGGAAAAATACTACTACGGCAGCGGCGCAAAGGATTATGGATTTAAGAAATGGCGCCCCGAGCACGGACTCACAACCGATCAGTACGAAAAAGAGCTGGAGCGTTGGGACAAGCTCCTGCATTCGATCACACGTAAATAAAATTGATTATGCGGATTTGAGGAAACACGAGATGGAGGAACGAAATGAATAATCTACGAATCATCGACGCCGACGGACATGTCCAAGAGCGGGACGCCAACTGGCAGGAGCTATTAGAAGCGCCCTACAGAAAGCATGCGCCCAAAATGATCGCCGGTCCCGACGGCAAGGAGCAACTGCTGCTGGAGGGGAAAATCTGGGCGAAGCCCTCGGGCGCCGGCCTCGGCATCGGCACCGCGCCCTACAGCCGCAGGCCGCAGAAAACCACGGGCATGTTCGACCCGATTCAGCGTATCAAAGACATGGACCTGGAAGGCATCGACACCGCCGTCAACTTCGGCACCACTGTGTTTCTTAGCTTGCCGTTCCTCGAAAACCACGATCTCGCCTGTGCCATCGCCCATGCCTACAACACTTGGCTCGACGCCTACTGCAAGACCAATCCGAAGCGTTTGAAAGGCGTGGCGCTGGTCGCCATGCAGGAGCCCAAGGAGGCGATCAAGGAGCTCGAACGCTGTGTCAAAGAATTAGGTTTTGTCGCAGTTGCGACTTCAGCCCATTCCGCGGGCCGCAATCTTGACCATCCGGATTTCTATCCTTTTTACGCCAAGGCCGAAGAGCTGGGCGTTCCCGTGTGCGTGCACGTCGGATCGGGCAGGCCGGCGGCGGCGGCCGAGCGCTTCGATAACGCTTTTTTTGTCCATGCCACGACCCACGCCTTCGAACAGATGATCGGCGTTATGTGCATTGTCGGCGGCGGTATTCTCGAGCTCTATCCGAAATTGAAAGTTGCCTTTCTCGAAGCCGGCGCCGGTTGGGTGCCCTACTGGATGGAGCGTTTGGATGAGCACTACGAGTACCTCCAGCCAACCGTGCCACTGATAAAAAAGCCGCCGAGCGAATATATGCGCAGCGAGCAGGTCTATTATTCTTTCGAGCCTGACGAACACACTTTGAACTTTGTTATGGATTACGTCGGCGAAGACCGTCTCCTATTTGCGTCGGATTACAATCACGGCGACAGTAAGTTTCCTCATACGGTGAAATCGGTGACCGAGCGCAAAAATCTGAGCGCAAGTCAGCTGCAGAAACTCATGTGCGACAACGCCGCGCGGCTGTATAACATTTGAAAGGCAATAGGCACGAGGCAAGAGGCAATAGACGGAACGGAGGCATAATGTTTCTGCCAAAGGCATTGCTAGCGGTCGCTCTGTTGCTGATCCTGTCTTCTCCCGCGTCCGCCCAGGAGAAAGGCCTCAAGAAATTCCGCTGGGGCGTCACGTCGCTTTCGGCGTCGCAGTGGATACCGTGGATCGCCAAGGACGCAAAGCTTTACGAAAAATACGGCTTGGAAGCCGAACTCGTCTTGCTGCGTGGCTCTGGGCAATCGGCCCAGGCGATTATCGGCAACAGCATTCTCGGCGCTCCGTGCACGCTGACGACGGTGATGAGTGCGGACTTGAGCGGCGCAGATCTCGTCACCGTGGCGCACACCGTGGCCGGCGTGCAGAGCAAGTTGCTGGTGCGACCGGAGATTAAGAAGCCGGAGGATTTGCGCGGCAAGAGAATTGCGGTTTCGGGCTTCGGCTCTTTGGGAGATTTTCTTGAGCGCTACATCCTAAAGAAATACGGCCTCGAACCAGGGCGGGATGTCGTGATGCTCTCCATCGGAACCCAGCCCGACCGGATTCAGGCATTGATAAACGGCGTAGTCGACGCCGCCGACCTCTCTCATCCCGCCGACACCCAAGCCGAACGCAAAGGATTTAGAATCCTATGGGACGCTAAGCAGGAAGTTGCCTACCCGTCCATGTCGATTGTCACGCGGCGCAAATGGGTGGCCGAAGACCGCGACACAGTGATGCGGATGGTCAAGGCGCACGTCGAAGCGATCCACTACTTGAAGGCCAACAAGGAGTTCAGCATGAAGGTCTTGGGCAAGTATCTAAAAACCAACGATCGAGAATTGCTCGAAAGCTCCTACGAGATTTACCGCAAAGACTTCATCTCCATTCCCTACCCGATCACGCAAGGACTGCAGCCGACCTACGAATACGTCGCGGCGCAGCGGCCCGAGATCTGGAATCAAAAGCCCGAGGCGTTCATGGACTCAAGCTTCATCGCCGAACTGGAAAAGACGGGCTTCATCAAGAATCTATCCCGTTGAGCTGGAAAATAATTTACCAACAGAGTATTGAAGGGTTGGATGACGAGCGCGGATCTCTGATCCCAACACTCCATTAGTCCGACACTCCATAACTCCAATTTTGATTCGGAGGACTCATGAGCAACATCAGCGGCAAGTACGCCATCGTCGGCGTCGCCGAAACCAAAGTCGGGAAGCGGCCCGACGCCTCGACCCATTCGTTGCATCTCGAGTGCATCAAAGCCTGTCTCGATGACGCCGGCCTCAAAGCATCCGACGTAGACGGCTTTATCACCAACCAACCGCTCAACGACGCGCACCGAAGTTACGCCGTCAGGATGTCGAACATGGCGCGCATGCGGCCGAACTACGCTACCGATTTGGCGCTCGGCGGCGCCACGCCGATCGCGATGGTGCAAAACGCGGTCATGGCCATCGAAGCCGGCATGGCGAACACCGTCCTGTGCGTGCACGCGCGCAAGC
>JBEVIO010000328.1:0-5723 GCA_040510635.1 Binatia bacterium
CGTTCAATGTTCAAAGTTCAAAGTATCGGATCCGAGTTCGCCACCTTGAACGTTGAACTTTGAACCTTGAACCGAACAGCCGCGGCTCTTCTAATAAATCAACGATGGATCGTTTTGCATAGACGGTAGAGCCAGCAATGACCAATATCGTGCGCGTGATCGGCGGCGGGCTGGCGGGCGCGGAAGCGGCCTACCAGCTGGCGCGCCGCGGCGTGGCCGTGGAACTTTTCGAGATGCGCCCGGTCAGAGCGACCGACGCTCATGCCACGGGCGACTTCGGTGAACTGGTTTGCAGTAATTCGCTGCGCTCTAATCTGCTCACAGCTCCCGCCGGTTTGCTAAAGGAAGAGATGCGCCGGCTCGGTTCTCTGGTGATTCGCATCGCCGAAGCGAACCGGGTGCCGGCCGGGTCCGCGTTGGCAGTGGACCGTGGCGGCTTCGCGCGCGCGCTGAGTACGGCGGTGGAAGCGCTGCCGATGGTCGACGTCATTCGCCGGGAAGTGACCGAGATTCCTTCCGGCGTCGCGATTCTCGCCACCGGGCCACTCACTTCTCCGGCATTGTCATCAGTGCTTAGCGCGATGCTCGGCGAAGAACATCTTTATTTCTACGACGCCATCTCTCCCATCGTCACCGCGGAATCCACCGACATGGCATTGGCCTACCGCGCCGCGCGTTACGGCCAGGGCGATGGGGACTATCTAAATCTGCCTCTGAGCAAAGCGGAGTACTACCGTTTCGTCACAGCGCTGCGGACCGCCTCCCGGGTGCCGACCCATAGCTTTGAACGCTTCGTGACCTTCACGGGCTGTATGCCCATCGAGGAAATGGCGGACCGGGGCGATGAGACGCTGGCCTTCGGCCCCATGCGCGCCGTGGGGTTGGTTGACCCGCGCACTGGAACGCGTTCTTACGCCGTGGTGCAATTGCGCCAGGAGAACCGCGAGGGCACGCTGTATAATCTTGTCGGCTTTCAGACCAAGATGACCTATTCGGAACAACGCCGGGTTTTCGCGCTGATCCCCGGACTTGAGAACGCCGAATTCGTCCGCCTGGGAAGTCTGCATCGTAACACGTTCATCAATGCACCGGCACATCTCGAACCGACGCTTCAGTGGCGCCGGCGCTCAACGCTTTTTTTCGCCGGCCAGATGACTGGAGTCGAAGGTTATATCGAGTCCGCCGCCACCGGCCTTTTGGCGGGCATTAATGCCGCGCGCCTGCTCGCCGGCCAGGTGCCCGTTGTGCCGCCGCCGACCAGCGCGTTGGGAGCCTTGCTCCGCTACGTCACTGATCCCGAGCGCAAGAAGTTTCAGCCCATGAACGTCAACTTCGGACTATTGCCGCCGCTGGCGGAGCGGCTGCGCGGCAAAGCCAAAAAAGAAATGATGTCGCTTCGCGCGCTGGCGGATATGGAAGACTGGCTAAGTGAAACCGCGGCAGCGGATTAGCGAAATGGGGCATTGGAACAGTGGAAAATTGGAACAATGGAATATTGGGTTTATGAGCCGTCAATCCGTCCTTTCACTTATTCCATTCTGTAGGACGTCGCAGTGACGCGATTGAGTGCAACCATTGTAACGTCTCCCTATGGAGACTATGGCATATGGGTCCTTTTCACCAGTCTGATAGCGGCCGTTGTGCCTTTATCGACATCGGCACCAACACGATTCTTTGCTTGATCGCAGAGTGCGGTGACGCCGGGGAGTTTCGCGTGTTGGACGATATCGCGGAGATCACCCGGCTCGGGCAGGGCGTCGATAAAACGCGCCGGATCAGCGCGGAAGGCGAGGACCGAAGCTCGGCAGTATTGCGGTACTACTTGGAGAGATGCGCGAGCCTGGCCGTCCAGGAAATTATGGCGGTGGGAACCAGCGCGCTCCGCGACGCTGACAATAGTAGCGCGGTGCTCACCCGCTGGCGCCGGCGGTTGGGGCTAAACGTGCGGGTGATCTCCGGAGAGGAAGAGGCCGCATACTCTTACTTGGCGGCGCGCCGGGGACTTTTGCTCGCCGGACGAGAATTGCTGGTGATCGACATCGGCGGCGGCAGCACGGAGTTTATTCACGGCGACGGCGCGGGCATGTCCGAAGCGATGAGCGTCGATGTCGGCTCGGTGCGACTGACGGAGCGGTATCTTCATTCCGACCCGGTTACGCAAGCGCAGTGCGACGCCATGGCCGCGGTCATTGACGCCGCGCTGGCACCCGTTGGCGCCCGCTGGGTGCGCGCTTTGTCACAATTGACGTTGGTGGGAATCGCCGGTACTTTTACGACGCTGGCGGCGGTGGAAAAAAAACTCGCGCAATACGCCCACGGCGAAGTGCATGGCAGCCTGCTTTCACGCGGCGAAGTTCAGCGTCAAATAACAATTTATCAGGGCTTAACCGTTCAGCAACGCAAGGCCATACCGGGCTTGCATCCAATGCGCGCCGATGTGATTCTCGCCGGGGCGTATCTGATCGAAAAGATCATGGCGCTTTTCGCTGCGACCCAAGTCGTCGTTAGCGATCAGGGCGTTCGCTACGGTTTGCTATATCAACGGCTCGCGCGCGCAAATTCCATCACATAATTACGCTGCTACAACAGCGCGTGAAAAATCTATTGACATTAACGGCCGAATTCGGAATTATCACGGACTGTTTCCGCACAACAAGAAATCTGCTTATGCAATCTAGCAGCAACCACAAAAACCGGAAACGGAGGGTAAGAGGGATGACGAAGAATGAACTGGTCGAGGCGGTCGCCAAGGCGGCCGATATCAGCAAGTATGCTGCCAACAGCGCCCTGGATGCGGCGTTCGAGAATATCGCGCGCGCGATTAGAAAAGAAAAGCGATTTCAGGTGCCCAGTTTTGGAACTTTTACGGTGCGCTCACGCAAAGCGCACCAGGGAAGAGATCCGCAAACCGGTTCTACGATCAACATAAAGGCGAGCAAAACAGTGGGATTCAAGCCGGCGCCCACGCTCAAAAAGGGACTTTAAATATTTGGGTGACCATGGGAGGCCACCGCGGGCGACCGGGTGGCCTTTTTTGTCGACGAGCTTGATGAGCGCCGGCGATGCACGTAAAATAAATTTCGGCCTGAAAACCGGCGTTTGACCAGGAAGCGATCATGTCACTCAAAACCGAGAAGATTTGGTTCGACGGAAAATTAGTCGATTGGGAGGACGCTAAGGTCCATGTGCTGGCGCACGCGCTACATTATGGCACCGGGTATTTCGAAGGTATGCGGTGCTACGCCTTGGCGGATGGCCGCTCCGCGGTTTTTCGTCTCAAGGAGCATATCCGGCGGCTCGCCGACTCCGGCAAGATTCTCGGCTTTCCGCTGCCTTACTCCGTCACGGAACTCGAGCAGGCGACGCTGGAGGTTATCCGTGCCAACAAGCTCAAGGAATGCTACATCCGGCCGTTGGCTTTTCTCGGTTTCGGTGAAATGGGGGTATACGCTCCCCATAATCCGGTGAACGTTTGTATCGCGGTGTGGCCGTGGGGCGCTTATCTGGGCGACGAAGGCCTGCGCAAAGGCATCCGCGCCAAAATCTCGTCATTTACGCGCCACCACGTCAACGTCATGATGACCAAGAGCAAAGCAACCGGAAATTACGTCAACTCAGTGCTCGCCAAAGCTGAAGCTAAGAGGGCGGGATACGACGAAGCGATCATGCTCGACGCCGATGGTTATGTCTCAGAAGCCAGCGGCGAGAATATTTTCATGGTGCGCGGCGGCAAGGTGAAAACCACACCGCTGACGTCGATTCTTCCGGGTATTACGCGCGACTCAATCGTCACCATCGCCGGCGATAAGGGCTACAAAGTCATCGAAGAGCGCTTTACGCGCGACGAGCTCTACACTGCGGATGAAGCTTTTCTCACCGGCACGGCAGCGGAATTGACGCCGATCCGCGAGGTGGATGACCGCGAGATCGGCGCCGGAAGCCGCGGCCCGGTTACCGCGGATATTCAGCAGGCTTTCTTCGACGTAATCAAAGGTAAGGACGCCAAGTACCAAAAGTGGTTGGCCTACGTGTAAAAGCCCAACGAAGGCGGCGCGGGTTGCGATGGATTGTCCTCGCGTGGTTTGCAGCGATTCGTATATCTGCCGATGACTGAGAGTCGCGATCCAACGCTGCGCGTTACCATGTTGCCGCGTGATACCAATGCGCGAGGAACGATCTTCGGCGGCGTTATCTTGAGCCATATCGACTTGGCGGGAGCGATTGCCGCGGCGCGATTGGGGCCGCGCAATTTCGTGACCCGCGCGATATACGAAGTGGATTTCATCGCGCCGGTTTACGTCGGCGACGTGGTTAGTCTATACGCCTCGGTGATAAAGCAAGGAAAGACATCGGTGACGGTCAAAGTCGAAGTCGAAGCGGAAAGATTCAAAGAGGCGGGAAAGAACGTCAAAGTCACCGCCGCCGAGGTGATCTATGTCGCCGTGGATGATAGCGGACGGCCGGTCTCAGCTGTATGAAAGACCATGGATGCGCGATTTTTCATCGTCCTGATTTTGCTGGTTGTTGCGGCCGCGCCGGAATTCAGCGCCGCCCAGATGGACGGTTGCCCCCACTGCAAAGCGCAAAACAGGGATACCGCCGAGCTCATCGAACAGGCGGACCGCCTCTACGCCGAGTTCAAACCCAGGGAGGGAGCGGCGGCGCTGCGGAAAGCGTTGCAACTGGAGCCGCACAATCTCGAGGCCCTCGCCAAGCTGTCCCGCGCTCATATCGATATGGGGGACTCGATTCCTGAATCGCATTCCAATTGGAAAGAACGGCGGCTCCAGGAGTACCGCATAGCGGAAAATTACGCCCGCCAGGCGATCAAGGTCGATCCCACTTCCACTTGGGGCCATTTCTATATCGCGGCTGCGCTGGGCAGCATGGCGGGTGTCTCGCCGGTTGCCCGACAAATAGAGATGGCCGATGAGATCCGCGCCGCCGCGGAAAAGGCCATCGCCCTCGACCCGCAGAACGGTTTTGCCTACCATATCTATGGGGTTTGGCACCGCCGGATGGCGGAGATGGGCAAAACTAGACGCACGTTCGCGTCGCTGTGGTATGGCCGCTCTGTGCCCAGTGGCGATTTGGAAAAATCCATGGAATTTCTAAAGAAAGCGGTTTCCATCAATCCCAACGTGATCATAAGCCGGCTCGAATTGGCGCGCACGCACGTCGCTAGGCATGAGTGGGCCGCGGCGCGGGCGCAGCTCAGTTCCGTCGCCGAGCTGCCGGCAAAATTCTCGGACGACGGCAGAAACAAACAAAAAGCCCACGAACTTCTGGAAGAGATCATAGACCGCTAACCGGCCTACCGGTTCAAGGTTCGATGTTCAACGTATTCCAATCTTTTACGCACCGCACAGGCGTTATACCTAACTTTGAACTTTGAACGGCACGCAGTGTGCGCCTCCACAGATCTATTTGCACCATCCCCGGGTTTCAGTAATGATAAATACCATGGCTAACTTATGCGCCCGCGTGTTTGCATTGGCGCTGGCGCTATTGGTGATCGGCGCGTGCGGCAAGTCTTCCCCGTCATCCAAAGTCTTGCGGGTGGGCTTCTCGCCGGCGGAAGATGCCCAGCAGGTGATCCGAAATGCCCAGCCGTTGGTGGAGATTCTGCAAAAAAAACTCGGCATCGAGGTTCAGCCTTTCGTGGCGACCGACTACACCGGGGTGGTCGAAGCGCTCCGGGTAGGCAAGCTCGACATAGCCTT
>JBEVIO010000329.1:0-4465 GCA_040510635.1 Binatia bacterium
TGATAAAGCCATTGTCTTCGAGCTCGCGGATAAAGCGATCGTCGACAAATCTTTGCGCGTCGACACCCTGCGCCTCCGGCAACTCGTTGGCCATGAAATCGAGCAGAATTTGAAGTGAAGCGACCACGGGATAAGGCGCGCGCGGCATGCCCGGTTGGGTGAGATCATAGGTTTCCGCCGCGATCGTTCGGTCGGCAATGCCGCTATAATCGGCCTGGACGTCGATGGTGAACTCACGGTCGGTGCGGTAGCGGTGCATACCCTCTACGTAGGCTGTCACGAATTTGCGCGTGATCTCGGGATTGTTTTCGATATAAGCGCGCCGCGCGGCGATGCCGCCGAGCGCGTAGTTGAGGCCGTACTCGGCGAAATCGATCAGATATTTGCAGCCATGCCGGATCGCGTCGATGCACTCCGGCGGGGTGCCGACGACAGCGTCGACTGTGCCGTTGAGCAGGGCTTCGAGTTCCGCTGCAGCGCCATGTGGTATCGGTTCTTCGCGCAGTCCTTTAAGTCCAGCTGCGGACAATTTTGCGATGACGAACTTCACCAGTGCGTCGCCGATGCCGCCGTCGGCAACCGTGCCGATTTTCTTTCCCGCTAGCTCCATACGGCTATTTAAACCGGGACGACCGATGACGAATTGTTGGTTGATTCCACCGGTCAAAAACACGACATCCGCCTCGCCCTTGAGATCTGCCCTGAGCGGCGCCGGTGCGGCTAAATTACCGAACTGGATCTCGTCCGCCATCAACCCGCGCACGACGGCCTTGGCGCTGCCCATGAGGCGCGGACGCGTGATGTCCAACCCGTGCTTGGCAAAGAGCCCGGCTTTCCAAGTCACCATCATCGGCCCTGCTCCTTGCCCAATGGTGGCAAAGCCGGCGACGAGCGGTGTTGTTGCTGTCATCGTGATTCTCCAAAACAATCTCTATCGAGTTTAGTTGTTGCGCTGCCGGCTGTCCGTCGATCATCTAGAGTACCTCCTAACACGTGACGGCGGTCAGGAGTCAAGAGTTTCGACAGACTATTCCAAATAGACGTCAAGAGTCATCCCAGCGCCCCGATGAAATCCCACAACGGTGCGCTTAACGCCCCATGATAACGACTTCGATGTCATTACTAGCCCAGTCATCAAGACGGCTACAGTTGCCTTACTCTACTGCATCACGGTGAAAAATCGGCTTTTTGCTGGCGCTCCCACCGACAATGACGCTGCTTTGGCTGCGCTCGCGAAGACGAAAATTTTGTGCGCCGAATTTGCGAATTGTTGACGTATTGACACACTTTTTTCCGTTATTGGGCGCCCAGCGACCTGTAGATTAACTGAGAACTTTCCGTCTCCGTTGACAAGTTTCAAATTGAGCAGATAATTGATCATAATTCTCGCGTGGCGCTAAGATTTTTCTGAGTACACCAACCCCCCAAAGGGCGCTAAGATATGGTTGTAAGCGCGCTCAATATCTTTCTCTACTTTTCAACTATTTTGCCAATTTTCGATCTCGACAAAAACCTGTATCTGTGGACGCTTCGGGTAAAGGATAGGACAAGTTCGCCAATTTTTGAACGGAATGAAAAACTTTTTTAATAGACTGCCCTTAAGAGTCATCGCGGAGACGTTCGTAATCGCCGGCCTCTACGCTCTTAGCGGCCAGATTACGCCGCATATCTCGCTTCCTGAGGGCGGCGGTACGCCATTATGGTCGCCTGCGGCGATCGCTCTTGCAGCGGGTTTAGTCATTGGCTACCGCGCCGGGGTGGGTGTGTGGCTGGGCTCGTTGATCGTCAATTACACTCTATTGTTCGGTCCGACTGCGCCGCTTACGGCGGCGGCGCTGGCGAGCGGTTGTACTCTGGAAATGTTAGCGGCGACGCTGCTGATTCGGAAATACGTGCCGTATCTTTCCGTTCACCGTCAAGCCGATGGTGGGCGCCGAACCCCGAGCACGGGTCGTGATATTATTTTTTTCATCGCGCTCACGGCGCTCGCCTCTATTCTCTCGCCGTCGGTTGCCGTGGTGAGCCTCAAGTATGGCGGCTTTATCAGCTGGAAAGACTCGGTGCCGATTTGGGCGATATGGTGGGTGAGCGACTACGCCGGCATCCTGACGCTCACGCCGCTTCTCATGGTGATTATCTTGACATGGCGTCAGCGCAACGTCTTCGAGCCGATTGTTTTTCCACTGACCACCGTTTGGCTGGGTCTGTCGCTGGTCGTTTCTTATATCGTCTGGCAAAACAAAACTCTCGCGACGGCGGAGCGGTTGCGCCAGGACACACAACAGGTAGCTCGTCAATTCGAGCGAAACATCGAGCGGGCGGCCATGCAAATGCAGGCAGTCGAAGGACTTTTAGTCGCCGCGGAAAATGTCCGCCATAACGATTTTCGTAAATTTGTCCTGCGTATCGGTGAGGACGACAAGTTGCGCCTGGCGCTTCAATGGATACCGAGAATCAAACTCGACGAGCGCAAGTCCTTCGAAGAGGTGGCGCGACGCGATGGCATGGCGGGATTTGCGATTTTTGAGCGGACCGCGCTCGGCCAGCGGCTCACGGCGGAAAATCGGCCGGAGTATTATCCGATTCTCTACACCGAGCCTCGCGGCGAAGCCGAAGGTGATTCGGGATTCGATCTCGGTTCGATTCCGGACGTTTTGGCAGTGCTGAATTCCATCCGCGACAGCGGTCGCCTCACCGCCACGCTCTCCGGCCCATGGCCGCCCAAAAAAAATCAAGCGCCGCAACTTTTTCTTTACAACCCGGTCTATCAAAATCAGATGGAGAGCAGCTCTTTGGCAGCGCGCCGCGAGCATCTCCGCGGTTATATTCGTAGCGAAATTCCGCTCGCTGCTTTTCTCGCAAGCTCCGTAGAAGGTGGCTCGCAGGGACAACAAGAAGTCTATCTCTTTGATGTGACGGATGAAGATGAGCCGTTGTTCCTGGCGTCTTCGGTGGCTTGGCCGGTTCCGGCAAACGAATCTTTACCGGCGGTAAGCGCCGACAAACTGGCGCAGTTGCAAACGTCCTCCAATCAAGCGTCGCAAACCGAGCTCGGCGGGCGCCAATTGCTGTTTGTCGTGCGGCCCAGTTCCGCGGTTTCCTCTACGGAGAGCCTGTGGAACGTCGTCGGGATCATGTTGATCGGTGGCTTGATCACGGCCGCGCTAATCGTTTACTTGCGAATGCGCGATCGCGCCTTGGCGCTCATGCAAAATGCCGAAAGACATTATCGGGAGCTTTTTGATTCCGCGCCGGCGATGTATGTCACCACCCGCGATGAAAAAGGCACGCCGATAATCACCGACTGTAACGAGTTGTTCCTGGTCACGCTCAAGTTTGAGCGCAAAAACGTCATCGGTCATTCGCTTGCCGAGTTTCACTCTCCCGAGTCGCGACTACGCTTGTTGGGCGCCAACGGGTACCGCGACGTGATGGCTGGAAAAATCATTTCCGGTGGACGAGAACTGGTTACCCTGGATGGACGTTTCATCCCAGCCTTGGTGCGCGGTTATCCAATCACGAACGACGAAGGCAAGGTGACCGGCACCCGGGCGATGTATGTCGATATCAGCGAACAGAAGGCGGCCGAGGAGCAAATGCGTTTGGTCGTCGAGTCGGCGCCAAACGGCATGCTGATGGTCGATCCAGAGGGGGTGATCACCCTCGTCAACACTCAGGTCGAGCAACTCTTCGGTTATCGTCGCGAGGATCTGCTTGGGCGCTCGGTTGAAATGTTGCTCCCGCACCGGTTTCGCGGTTCCCAACAGCATTTTCGCGCCGAGTTTTTTAAAGATCCCAAGGCGTGCACCGTGGGTCGCGGCCAGGACCTATTCGCGTTGAAGCAGGACGGCAGCGAATTTCCAGTTGAAATCGGCTTGAATCCGATCGGTTCATCGCACGGTATTCAGGTGTTGGCTTCGGTCGTGGATATCACCGAGCGCAAATTGGTCGAAGAAGAAATCCGCGCGCTCAACGTGACGCTCGAACGCCGCGTGAAGCAGCGCACCGAGCAAATGCAGGCGTTGAATGCCACGTTGGAGCAGCGCGTCGCCGAACGAACCAAAGAGCTCCAGACGGAAAACTCCCATCGCCGATTGGTCGAGAGCGAACTACAAAACGCCCATGACGAACTGCAGCGTTCGGTGCTTGAGTTGGAACGGCGCAACCAAGAGATGAGACTGGTCAGCGAAATGGTCGAGTTGCTGGAATCGTGCCGCAGTTTGGAAGAGGCTTACGAGATTATCAGTCGACGCCTTCCGTTGCTTTTGCAAAACACCAGCGGGACTCTTTATATGATGACCGCGTCGCGCAATTTTCTGGAATCCGCCGGACGCTGGGGCGACCCGATTTACGATTTCGAAAAGACCGTCGATCCGGAAGACTGCTGGGCCTTGCGTCGCAATAAGCCGCACGGCATGGAATCGGACGCGGGTGGGTTAATTTGCAAACATGTCGAGGAAAGCAA
>JBEVIO010000330.1:0-3078 GCA_040510635.1 Binatia bacterium
GTTAGCGGATGGATATTTCTAGCGATTTGAAGATTTATTTTCCGAGCCGTCGCCGGGATAAGCCGACCAGTAATTGTCGCTGCCTACGGCGGCTCACTTAATAGTTAGATTGAAAGTGGCGACACTTGAGGTGTAGTATACGGCGATGAAGCAAGACCCGAGCGATCTGCTTAAAGAAGCCCTCAAGCTTCCACCGGAAGGAAGAGCCGCGCTTGCAGGCGCCCTTCTCGATAGCCTTGACCAAGAAGTGGACCAGGATGCCGAAGCAGCTTGGGAAGCGGAGATTGATCGACGGCTACGTGATCTCGATTCCGGTGCGGTACGGTCGATTCCGTGGTCGGAAGCCCGCCTTAAAATCTCCGGCCGGTAATGGCGCGCCGGTCGAAGTTCATCCTGAAGCTGTGCTGGAAGCGCAGTCAGCATACAGATGGTACCGGGATCGGAATGATGTTCCGGCACCGCATAGGATTCTCGGAAATGAGTTCGACGGCGCGGTCCAGCTCTGCAAGGAAAGCCTCTGGCCGATTCATCTTCATGGCACCAGACATTTCTTATTACGTAGATTTCCTTTTGGCGTTGTTTATCGTGAATTGGGTGAAACTCTTCAGATCGTGGCGGTCGCGCACGGGCGCCGAAGGCCCGGTTATTGGAAGGATCGCTGACGACTCAATCTAACCCGCCGCTTAAGCTGGCGCTCGCAGCTTAGCGGCATAACGTTAAACAGAAAAGAAACAAAGGTTCGTCCCCCGTTTTCGCCCCCCGGCACTACCGCCGTTTATCCCGATCCAGATCCGCTTCGATCGTCTTCAACAGGCTATTATCGTACAGCGCTTTCACATCCACCTTCGGCAGCGGCGGGCCCTGTGCCTGCATCGCGTCAATGGTGGCGCGCGCCGAGACTTCGTCGATGTAGGGGATACGTGGCAGGTCTGGCACCATCTCATCGTAGAATTTAGCGAGCACGTCCGGCTCGCGCTGGCGGGTATATTTGGCGATCACTTTCATCGTGACGTCGCGGTGGGATTTCACGTACGCGAGGGCTTCCACGTAAGCGCGTAGATACCCGTCAGCGGCCTCGCGTTTTTCCCGGAGAAATCTTTTCGTTGTTGCGCTGACCGTGATCAGTTGGCGGATGCCGAGCTCGCGGATGATCGGAAATTTTCTTAAGCCTTGCTTCTCGGCGGCGTAAGTATTCGGCGCGGTGAGAATCGTGGCTGCGGCCTGCTTGCGCATGACTGCCATGGCGCGCTCCGGTTGGCCGACGGTGCCGAATTGCACGAAGCTTACATCTTCTTTTTTCAAACCAACCTGCTCCAACACCTTGAGCATATAGCCGTAAGTCGGGCTGGTGGGATCGAGAGCGATTCTCTTGCCGCGCAGGTCCTCGAGCCGAGTGATGCTCGGATCGGTCATCAGCACATAGTGGTTAACGACGTTGTACTGCGTGGCGATGAAAATACCGTCGCCGCCGCCCGATACGAGCCGGATCAAACCTTCGGCGCCGCCTTGATAAATGTGAATCTCACCGGCCGTCAACGCCGACATCATCACGCGGTTGCCTTGGATGTAGGCCATCTTAAGATCAAGCCCGTGTTTCGCAAACAAGCCTTGATCGAAGCCAACCCAGAGCGGCGCGAAGCTGCCGCTGATCGCCGAGTAGCCGAGGTAAACTGGGGTCAGTTTTTTGTCTTGTGCCGCAAGCGGCGCAGCGAAAACGGCGGCAAAGAGGCAGCAAGCCAGCGAAACGCGAAGAGACTTCATGGGAGGGCCCGCATGTATGTAACGATGAATTTCGCATCCAGCCGGCGGGCCGGATGATCGCGTTGGTCTTATCTCACCGCCTGCACCGTTTGCAATAGGCGAGGCGGAAAGGTTGGCAGCGAAGCTTGCAGCGACGAATTCTCTTAGAAGGTCTGAGGCTTACCGCAAGTCGATCGTTCGGCGCTGCGGCGCAGTTGTTCCGGCCGTGGAGATTATGGTACGAGGGCGTGTCGATCGGCGCGGAAATTCTCGCGGCGATCACAGAAAGAAAAGCGATGAGTGATATTCTTTTAACTGTTGGTTTGACCCGATCACCTTATACCGAGGCTTTGTTCGACGGCTCGGTGCGTCCCAAAGGAATTGAGCTCAAAATTCAGACGCGCTTCGGCGACGGCTTCGACAATGTGGGTGCGCGCCACCGGGCGATTATCGCCGGCGCGATCGACGGCGGCGAGGTGTCGATCTCGTCGTACATCTTGGCGCGATTGCGCGGCGTGCCGCTCATCGCTTTGCCGGTTTTTCTGTCGCGCCGTTTCCGGCTGCGCTGCATGTATTGCCGCACCGCCTCGCCGTTGCGCCATCCGTCTGAATTGGCCGGTAAGAAAGTGACCGTGCATCGCTACAACGCCACGACGCCAGTGTGGCTCAAGGGCATTTTGCAAAATCAGTTTGGCGTGCCGCCCAAAGCGATCGACTGGTACGTCGCCGAGCCGGACATCGCCGAAGAAAGCCAGCGGCCGCCGCCCGCCGATGTGCGTGTGAGTTTCGTTGCACCGCCGCGCACTCGCGAGCACGCGATCGAGTTGCTTGAAAAGAGCGAGATCGATGCCGCGCTCGAGCCCTACGCCAGCCCGAATATGCGCTACTTGATGGCCGACTATCGCAGCGCTGAGCAAGAATTCTTCAAGCGCACCGGCGCCTATACGACCAATCATCTTTTCGCAGTCCGCGAAGAGATCGTCGAAGGCAAACCGGAGGTCGTTGAGAGCCTTTTCACCGCTTTTAAAGAAGCCAACGCTTTGACCGACCGCTATCGCGACGACAAACAGCGGCGCGAAGCGGCCTGGGAAAAAGAAGTGATGGGAGAAGATTTCCAATACAGCTTGAAAACCGGCTGCGCGCGCCGGTCGCTGGAAACTTTGATGGAGTACCAAGTGCAGCAAGGTATCCTCGATCGCAAACCGAAGATCGATGACCTCTTCGCGCCAGAAACACTCGGATCGTAAAACGATGCGGTGGCACACGCTCGCGCTGCTCATTTGCGTGATCGCGATACCCAATGGGGAATTGCGCGCGCAAGGTCTCAAAAAAGTCAGG
>JBEVIO010000331.1:0-4777 GCA_040510635.1 Binatia bacterium
CCGTTCGCTTGACGCTGCCGCGGGCGCGCTTTTACATCAAGCACAATGCTTACTACAACAAGAACCGCCGCGACTGTTGGGGATTCGTGCTCGGCGCCGCTCCTTTGGACGTCAAGAAACTCGTATGGAAACACGAGGAAGACGAGCTCATCACCGACAAGCGGGCAGGCGAGGACCACTATTCGTTGGTCGTGAGGCAGGCGCAGATGGTCGGTGTGACGCGCGAGGAAATCGAACAATCGGAACCCATACCCGGAGCGCGCGCCGCGCAATACGCCTGGCTTCATATCGCGCGCAACCGACCGTGGTTGGAGGCGTTCACCAGCTCAACGATGCTTGAGCGACGCAACAATGGCGAAATCATCAAAGGCGGCGGTCTGTCGGCGCGCATCGCCAAGCGCTGGGTCGAAGACTTGGGCGTTGCCATTGAAAAGGCGCCGTCGCTCAAGGTTCACGCGGTTGCCGATGTGGAGCACGCCGATATGATGTGGGAAGTTTTTGAAAATCATGCAGCGAGCGATGAAGCGCAGCGCGCGGTTCTTAGCGCTGCGCACGACTGCATGGAGATAGATCGCGCCTATCGCGGCGCACTTGCCGACGCGATGCTCAGGATCGATTGAGCCGCTGAAGTTTGCCTGGCGTGTCGCTAAGACCAACTGGCGGTCCTAGCCGTGAAATGCGGCGATTATTGCGGGCCTTGAGCTAGCTCGTCTTTCTCGGTCGCTCTTGTTTGATCTTCTCTTTAACTTCTTGAAGCTTCATCACGTCGGTGTATTTGTGGTGCATGTCGAAAAGATTGACCTTGTGCGAGAGCGGGCTGCGATCGAAGACGCATTCTTCCACGATCGACACGTGATAGCCGAGCGAGTATCCATCGACGCAGCTGGCACGTACGCAGCCGCTGGTGCTTTCGCCGCAAACGATCAAACTGTCGACGCCGAGTTGCGTCAGATGAGCGACGAGCGGCGTGCCGAAAAAGCCGCTGGCGCGTTCTTTGAAAATGACGACATCGCCCGATTCGGGTTTGAACTCTTCCTTGATCTCGAATGCTTGCGGATCGATCTTGACCCGTTGGCGATTGGTCGCATGAACGGCGCCGGGTTTCGCTTCTTTGCGGGTTTCGGTGGTCGTATAAAAGACCGGGATTTTCAGTGATCGCGCCAACGCAAACAGCTCTTGCGTCGGTTTGATCGCGTTGTGCGCATAAACACCGCACGAGCTTTTGTAGGTATCGACGAGCTCGTGCGGCTCTTTGGCGCCGCCTTCATACGCGAGATTATAAAGATCGATGGCCAAGAGAGCCGGTCTTTGACCGATATAGGTTTCACGATGATACGGCGTGTAGGTTTTTAAAATCTCCGGCGTGACAACGTCTTTCCAACAGTGATCTTCAAATTCGACTGGCATGATGGTTCTCCTTGTCGATGGATAATGCGCGCGCTTAACGGCTCGCGCGAATATCTTTCATCTACCTGTTGCCGAGCGGTGTTGTCAAGGAATAGAAACTCCGGGTAGTGGTCCAGTTTGGGAAAGATCTCTCACTTCGTTCGAGATGACAAATGCTTATTTTGGTTGTCATTCCGAGCGGAAGCGAGGAATCTTTCTCGAGGTTAAGACTCATGGCGGATTGAAAATGAACCACTACCAAATGCCGAAGCGCGCGAATGGATTGACACGCCAGCGCACCTCGGTTAAATGGTTGCGGGCGGAAATTTCGGATGCGCAAAGGGGATCGATATGTCAAAGCATGAAAACAAAGCCAAGTTCGGCTTGCGGAACTCGACGCTCAACCGGCGACAGTTCATCAAGCTAGCCGGCGCGTCGGCGGTCTCGGTCGGGGCGATGTCTTGGTCGCGGGCGCCGATCTTTGCCGCTCAACCCGCGCGCAAGCGTATCGTCATTCACGGTGAACGCCAAGTGACCAGCCTCGGTTATCACAACCGGCGCGAGACGGAGCATGTCTCGATGGTGGACGCGGGCTTGGTGACTCAAAATCCAGTGACTCTGGAACGCGTGCCGGTGCTTGCCGAGGAGCTGCCGTCGATCAAAAAGGGAACATGGAAGATCGACACGCAGAAAAAAACCATGATCACGGTCTACAAGCTGCGTCCGAACCTCAAATGGCACGACGGCAAGCCGTACACCTCGAAGGATTTCGAGTTCGGCTGGCAGATCGCCAAGCATCCCGAGTTTCCCATGCCCGACAGGTTTGTGCTGGAAATGATTTCCAAGATCGAAATCCACGACGATCGTTCGATCGTCATTCACTGGAACGATCTGTACAACGAGGCTTACGCGATCCAATACACTCATGTGCGGGCTTTCCCGCGCCATCTCTTGCTCGACGCATTCAGCGCCGGCGACATGAAGGCGTTTGCCAATTTGCCGTTTTGGAACAAGAACTTTGTCGGCGCAGGAGCATTCCGGGTCGTCGAGTGGGATGGCGGCAGCCGCATGGAGCTCGAAGCATTTAATGATTTTGCCCTGGGCAGGCCGAAAATCGACCGGATGACTTTCAAAACCGTCGAAGACACCAATACCAATCTCGCCGCAGTGTTGGCCGGGGAAGTGGATTTCTGCATGCGCAGCACGATCTCCTTTGACGGTGCGGTCATCCTGCGCGAGCAATGGGAAAAGCAAGGCAAGGGCAAAGTACTCACCAGCCCCGCGTCCTGGACTTGGCTCAACCTGAGCCGCGACAATGCTTTGTTCAGCGATGTCCGGGTGCGGCGTGCTTTGCTTCATGCCATCGATCGGGATGCCATGGCGCAAAATATTTTTAAGGGCGAACGAATCGTTTCGCACATACCGCTTTCGCGCGTGCGCAAGAGCTACAAAACGGCGCTGGCGACCGCGTCGATCTACAAGTACGATGCGGAGAGAGCGAAAAAACTATTGGGCGAGGCGGGTTGGAAACCAGGTTCGGACGGGGTGATGGTTAACGGTAAAGGCGAGCGCCTGGAATTCGAGTTTCGCTGCACCGCGGAGCGGCGCGATCATGAGCAGGCCCAGGCGATTATCGCTGACTATTGGAAGAGAATCGGCGTGCGCACGAACATCAAGAATATGCCCAATCGGTTACTCAACTCGGCGGAGAACCGCAGCCGCTGGCCGGGCGCGTTTATCGGCTCTCATAATGTCACCGTCGAAGAATGGCAGGAACGTTTTCACACCAAGAACATTCCCGCCGCGGAGAATAAGTATTCCCTCGAAAACGTTTCCGGCTGGAACGACCCGAAAAAGGACGCGATCTTGGACGAACTCAACTCCATCATTACGCCCGCCCGCTCCGAACAACTGCAGGTCGAGTATTGCAAGATGTTTAGCGAGGCGCTGCCGCACTTGCCGTTGTTTTTTTCGCCGGAAGTGCTGGTCGTGAAAAAAGGCTTGACGGGCATTACACCGCGCCAGGAAAGCGGCGGGCAGAACTCGAGCAGCTGGAACACGCACCAGTGGGACAAGACTTAAGAGAACGGTCGTTCAAATCGTTCAAGCCGTTCACTATGTTCGCTGCGGGTGATCACAGAACAAGCGCGCAACGCTCGCTACGGGACCACCGGTAATGTTGTTCTACGTTGTAAAGCGGCTCTTTCAGACCGTTCCTCTGTTGCTGGTCATTTCCGCGCTGATCTTTACGCTGCTCTATTTGATGCCGGGCGACCCGCTCTATCGGATGCTTGAGGGCATTCCCAATCTGCGGCCCGAAGACTACGAGCGCTTGCGCAGGCTTTACGGTTTCGACGATCCCATTTACGTCCAGTACGGCAAATGGCTCTGGCAGCTGCTCCAGCTCAATCCCGGCTATTCGCGCGAATATGGCCAGCCGGTTTTCGATATTATCTGGCCGGCGCTTAAGAACACTTTAGTGTTGACGCTGGCGGCCGTGGTTATCGGCAAGTTGGTCGCGATTGTGCTGGGAATCTTCTCGGCCGTGCGTCAGTATTCCATCGGCGATTACATTCTGACAGCGGTTACCTTCGTCGCTTACTCGGTTCCCGCCTTCTGGCTCGGCCTGATGTTGATTATCGCCTTTTCCGTGAAACTCGGCTGGTTGCCGACATCAGGCATCGTCAACTCCGACCTCACGCCCGGCAGCTGGGAAGCCATCGTCGATTGGATCAAGCACCTGATCTTGCCTGTGGCCGTGCTGGCGATCTCCGAGATCATCCAAGTTCAGCGCTTCATGCGCTCGAGCATGCTGGAAGTGCTGCGCCAGGATTATTTGACGACGGCGCGCGCCAAGGGACTCAGCGAACGCGTGGTCGTCGGACGTCACGCTCTGAAAAACGCGTTGATTCCGGTGGTCACCATCATCGCGGTCACGATGCCGCGCGTGGTCGGCGGCTCCACCGTCGTCGAGACCGTTTTTGCGTATCCGGGCATGGGCCGGTTGCTTTTTACCTCGATCATGGGCAATGACTTCGTGACGGCGATGACCGTAGTCATGATTATCGCGATCACCGTGGTGTTTTTTAACCTGCTTGCGGATATTCTTTATGGCTGGCTCGATCCAAGAATTCGCTATCAAAGCTGAAGCGATCGATCTGCCTACGGCGCAGATCGGCTACTGGCGCGTCGTGTGGCGCCGCTTCAAGCGCCATCGGGTCGCCTACGTCGGCTGTTTTTTCTTTGCCTTCCTTGTCTTCTTGACCATCGCGGGACCTTATATGGCGCCCTACGAGCTCGATCAAGTCTCCTTGTCGGAGCGTATGCAGATGCCGTCCGCAAAGCATTGGCTGGGGACGGATGAGTTGGGGCGGGATACCTGGGTGCGCAT
>JBEVIO010000332.1:0-3793 GCA_040510635.1 Binatia bacterium
AAATCTTCCTGGATGTGGTCAACAATAGCCTGGTGAATGAAGCCAGACCCGTTCGTTAGCGGGGCGGGCGGGCCGATGGCTGCCAGGGCAGACAGACTTGGGCTTACTTGCCAAGATAACCCATCGCGTCTTCTTTCTCGGGCTGTCCTAGCATCGTACAGAATACCGGGACGGTGTTTATGATCGACGAAAAAATAGTCGCGCAGCCGCTAAGAGCATTTTGATGATTGCTAAACAAGAACGCTACTTCGAAGACGTTGCCATCGGCGACTCAATTCCCGCTCAGCAGCACGGTCCCCTGACGATCGTCGATACCGTACGCTGGGCCGGGTTGCAGGAAAATTCGCAACACCTGCACTACGATCGGGATCACGTGCGGGAACATAATGGACTTAGGACTTTCATAGCCAGTGGCGCCTATCGCCAAGCCCTGCTTATGCGCATGTTAACGGATTGGATCGGGCCACGAGGTTGGCTCCAAAAGATCAGCGTGCGGCACACCTACTCGACTTTTGAAGGCGACATGATGAAGTTCAGCGCCCGGGTGACGCAAAAGTCACTCGACCCGTCCGATCCCTGGGTTGAATACGAACTCGAAGGCAAGAACCAGGAGGACCGACAGATTCTCACGGGACGTTGCCAGGTCATTCTTCCATGCCGACCGACGAACTAAAAACCATGGGAGCCCTCATCGAAAGGCGGCCGAATCCGACTGCCGCCCGCTTGTCAAATCCATTTTGCCTCTTTTCTCAAACGTTTGGCTTTGTTATAGACGAAGGCTCGCATGGTCACGATGAAGAGTCGCGTCATATATCTAGTTTTAGCAGGCCATCTGCTGTTCGCCGCGGTCGGAGCGCTCGCTAATTCCTACTTAGCCAAACCCGGCGAAGCGCCAATCTCAGCCCGGGTCGGCACCTGCTCGATCACCGGCGGCTTCATCCATTTTTACAGCGCGCTCTTCAATGGACTGTTCGACAAGTACGGCGTCAAGATCGAACACGTGACCTTGCGCGGCGGCGTCGTCAGCCTCGCCGCGCTCTCGGCCGATGAGATTCAGTTCATCTATTGTTCCGCCGATCCAATGATCCCGCGCATCGCCGCCGGCGCCGACGGCAAGCTGATCGGCTCGACTATCGTCGGACTTCCCTGGGTGCTGATGGGGCGCAAAGAGATCAAGCGGCCTCAGGATTTAAGAGGCAAAACAATCGCGCTCTCGCGTCCCGGCGGCTTAACCGATCAGCTGGCTAAAGCGGTGATGAAAAAATTCAACCTCACCACGCAGGAGGTGAAGCTTTTGCACATCGGCGGCACAGGCCAGCTTGAACCTTACAACGCCATGGTGCAGGGCCTCACGCAGGCGACCTTTCTAACGCCGCCCTTGGACGTCCGCGCTAAGCGCGACGGCTTCGGGCTCATATACAATCTCAACGAGCTCGACGTGCCAGCAATTTATAGTTCGATGTTTACGAATTCCAAAACGCTGAAAGAGCGGCCCGCTCTTGTGCAAAAATTCGTCGCGGCATTGGCGGAAACGATTCACTTCGTCGAAAAAAATCCGGATAGGAGCAAAGCGGCGCTAGCGAAAATTCTCAGCATCAACGACCAAGAAGTTCTGCAGTCTGCCTATGATGCCTACGCGAAAGCGTTGGTCAACCGGCGATTGCTGGTTCCTGTAAACGCCGTGACGCAAGCGGTCGAGATCGCGCGCGAGGATGGCACACAACTAAGAAAGAAGCCCGCCGAGATCATCGACAACAGCTTTGCCGAGCACCTCGAAAAAAGTGGTTTTCTGAAAGAGCTCTGGGGCAACGAACTTTCACAACGGGAAAAGAGGAGTTAACCATGGAAGAAAAAGTTTCATTTCAGTCGGACGGCTTGAAGATCGCCGGGTTGATCGACACGCCGCTCGATTATAAAGCGGCCGAGAGACGGCCGGCATTTATCGTCCTGCATGGCTTCGGTGGCAATAAGGACGGCCACGGCCAATCCGTGGTCGCAAAGCAATTTGTTCAATGGGGCTACGTCACCCTGCGTATCGATTTTCGCGGCTGCGGCGAAAGCGAAGGCGAGCATGGGCGCATTATTTGTCTCGATCAAGTTGCCGACACGCGCAACGCGCTTTCATACTTGGCCACCCGCCCCGAAGTCGATCCGCAAAGAATCGCTCTAGTCGGCAGCAGCTTCGGCGCAGCCGTTGCGGTTTTCACCGGCGGCGCCGACCGTCGCGTCGCCGCGGTGATTTCGTGCGGCGGGTGGGGCGATGGCGAGCGCAAGTTCCGCGGCCAGCATCCGACGCCGGAGGCTTGGGCGAAATTTACCAGCATGCTCGAAGAGGGCAAACGCCAGCGCGAGCGCACCGGCAAGTCGCTCATGGTGCCGCGCTACGACATCGTGCCGATTCCGGAGAAGCTCCGGAATCGTATGAGCAGCGGCTCGATCATGGAGTTTCCCGCCGAGACCGCGCAGAGCATGAATGATTTTCGCGCCGACGATCAGGTCGGCAACATTTCGCCGCGGCCCCTGCTCCTCCTCCACAGCGCCAACGATTCGGTGACACCGACTTATGAGTCGATCGAAATGTTCAAGAAGGCGAGACAACCGGCCGAGCTGCACTTGCTCGCAGATGTCGACCATTTTACCTTTAACGAGGAAAATCCCCGCCTAACAAATATCGTTCACGAGTGGCTCCAACGCTATTTCCCCGTGAACAATAAATAACAGGAACCAACGTGGCGAAAATCGACCATGTCAAGCTTCTCGATTTCTGCAAGCAATTACTGCGCGCGGCAAGCCTTCCGCCGTCAGATGCCGATCTCGTCGCCGAACTGCTCGTTAGAGCCGAATTGCGCGGCTATGCCGGCCACGGCGTTACTCGCGTCGGCCAATACTTGGAGTTCATCAACAACAAAACCTACGATCTGAGCGTTAAGCCGGAAATCGAACGCGAAGGCAAAGTCACGGCCGTGATCGATGCCAAGCACTACATCGGCCAGGTCGCGGCACACATGGCGATGGAGCTTGCGATCAAAAAAGCCAAAGAGCACGGCGCCGGCATCGTTTGTCTAAAACGCGCCGGCCACACCGGACGCCTCGCCGATTACATGGAAATGGCGACGGAAAAGGGACTGATCGGCATGGGCGCGGTCAGCGTCGGCTCCGCGACCACGACGCTTTACGGCGGCATGAAGCCGATCACCGGCACCAACCCGATCGCGTTTGGCATCCCCGCGCGCGACGGCAAGCAAATTATCCTCGACCTCGCCACGGCGTCGATGAGCATGGGCGAGATTCAAAAACGCGTAGCGAAGAAAGAGCCGATTCCCGACGGCATGCTGCTTGACGGTCATGGCCAGCCGACTACCGATTTCAAAACTTTTCGCGGGCCGCCGCGCGGGGTTTTTTTGCCCTTCGGCGGCTACAAGGGCTCGGGCGTCGCGCTGGTTACCGAAATCCTCGGCGGCCTGCTCTCCGGCAACGGCCTCGGCAAAAGCTGGTGGAACAAAGGCGGCCACGGCGTCAACGGTGTTTTTCTCCAAGCATTCGCCGTCGAAGAATTCCAGGAGCTCGATAGTTTTTACGACCGAGTCGACGAATTGATCGTTTTTATAAAGTCGAGCCAACTCGCGCCCGGCTTCAATGAAATCCTTTTGCCCGGCGAATCCGGCAGGCGCAGAGAAGCGCTGCAGAAAGAAAACGGCGTGGAAATCGACGATGAAACCTGGTCGGAACTCACCGAGCTCGCCGAAGAGTTAAGCGTGGCGGAGATACCGGGGAACATTTAATCCATTACTTT
>JBEVIO010000333.1:0-3309 GCA_040510635.1 Binatia bacterium
ATCTTTGCGCTTTTTGTCCTCCGCCGCGTGCGACTCGGCGTCGCGCACCATCTGCTTGATTTCTTCTTCGCTAAGGCCGCTCGACGCCGTAATTTTAATCGATTGTTCCTTGCCGGTGCCGAGATCTTTCGCCGCAACGTGAACGATGCCGTTGGCATCGATGTCGAAGGTCACTTCGATCTGCGGCACGCCACGCGGCGCCACCGGAATGCCGACGAGATCAAATTGGCCGAGCAGCTTGTTGTCCACGGCCATTTCTCGTTCGCCTTGAAACACCCGGATTGAAACCGCCGACTGATTGTCTTGGGCGGTGGAAAAAACCTGGCTCTTCTTGGTCGGAATCGTCGTGTTGCGTTCGATGAGTTTGGTAAACACTCCGCCTAGGGTCTCGATACCGAGCGACAGAGGCGTCACGTCGAGAAGTAAAACGTCCTTCACTTCGCCTTTGAGCACCGCCGCTTGGATCGCCGCGCCGACCGCAACGACCTCGTCGGGATTGACGCCTTTGTGGGGTTCCTTGCCGAAAATCTTTTTGACCCGCTCTTGGACAGCCGGCATACGGGTCATACCGCCAACCAAGATGACTTCGTGAATATCACTGGCGCTGAGTCCCGCATCCTTCAGCGCCTGACGGCACGGCCCTTCCATCCGATCGATCAAGTCGGCGCACAACGCTTCGAGCTTCGACCGGGTCAATTTCATGTTCAGATGCTTTGGCCCCTGCTGATCGGCGGTGATGAAGGGGAGATTGATATCGGTTTCCATCGACGAGGAAAGCTCGCACTTGGCTTTTTCTGCCGCCTCCTTGAGTCGCTGCAGCGCCATGCGATCTTTGCGCAGATCGATGCCCTGATCCTTCTTAAATTCGTCGGCTAAATAATCGATGACCCGCTGGTCGAAATCTTCGCCGCCGAGAAAGGTATCGCCGTTGGTGGCCTTGACTTCGAAGACCCCGTCGCCCAGTTCTAAGATAGAAACGTCGAAGGTCCCGCCGCCAAGGTCGAAGACCACGATTTTTTCGTCTTTCTTTTTGTCCAGGCCATAAGCGAGCGAAGCGGCTGTTGGCTCATTGATGATTCGCAAAACGTTCAGGCCTGCGATTCGTCCGGCATCCTTGGTCGCCTGCCGTTGACTATCATTGAAATAGGCCGGCACGGTGATCACCGCTTCAGTGACTTTCTCACCGAGATAATCTTCAGCGGTCTGTTTCATCTTTTGCAAGATAAAAGCAGAAATCTCCGCTGGACTATATCCTTTGCCGCGGATCTCGACCCACGCATCGCCGTTGTCGTTGCGAACAATTTTGTAGGGAAGAAGACTCGACGCTTTCTGCACCATCGGGTCGTCGCTTCGTCTTCCGATTAATCGCTTAACCGCGGAAATAGTATTTTCCGGATTGGTGATCGCCTGCCGGCGGGCGATCTGCCCAACCAAACGTTCACCGCTGTCTGTAAAAGCCACTACAGACGGGGTTGTCCGGCTGCCTTCCGCATTGGCAAGGACGTTGGGGTCGCCACTCTCCATAATCGCCACGCAAGAATTGGTGGTTCCTAAATCGATCCCGATTACTTTTGCCATTTAATGACTCCTAAAAAACTTTTGTAGCAAGTTATTTAATCATCGCTCTGCCCGTTTTCAACCTTGCTTTCGGGGTTTTTTTTCTCTCGTGTTTTTACTGCTTTAGCCACGCTAACCAAGGCCGGCCGCAGCAGTCGATCGCGCAGCATATAGCCCTTGTGAAGCTCTTCCACCACCGAGTTCGGTTCATGATCATCGGTTTCCACTTGGGTCATTGCTTCGTGTTTTGTCGGATCAAACGGTTGGCCCTGGGCCAAAATGGGCATGGCGCCGTGTTTTGTCAAAACGTCGGCAAGACCCCGAAGCACCATCTCCACGCCTTCGACAAGCGGCTTGCCATTGCCGCCGCCCGACGCATGGGCGATCGCGCGTTCGAGATTATCAACCACCGGCAGAAGATCCTTCAGCAAGCTTTCGTTGGCGTAGCGAATCGCATCATCACGCTCCCGCGCGCTACGTTTTTTATAATTTTCCAGCTCCGCGGCCTGGCGTAACAAGCGTTCGTAATAATTTTTTGCTTCGGTCTCCTTGGTTTCGAGCTGTTGTCGAAGAGATAGCAACTCCGCTTCTACTGAGTTCGAATCGATTTCTTGCGGCGGAGCCTCGTTAGACTCATCCGCACCTGATTCGTCGGCGTCTTTTTTAAATTCCTCGCTCATCTTATGGCAATTCTCCCGCTCTGTTTGATCGTTTAAAAGCTAATCACGAAGGCCATTACTGTCAAGGCGTGCTATTCTAAATTCTCCTTTTATTTTCATTAGTTGTCTGGTCTCCAAAAAAATGTTACCGTGCCCAGAGTCAGTTCCGCAATGATCCGCTTATGCGACCGAGTCATGCCACCGCCGCAATTGTACTGCGTCATCGGCCTTTTGGGGAGTCGGATAAAATAATTTCATTTTTTACGGAGGACTTTGGCAAACTTACCGGCATTGCCAAAGGAGCAATGCGGTCGCGCAAGCGGTTCGTAAATTCTTTAGAACCGTTTGCCTTAGTGAACCTTCGCTTTCACGACCGTCCGCACAGTAGCTTGGCGTTTATTCTAGCAGCGGAACTGGTTACGAGTTTTAGCAAGCTGCTCACTAGCCTGGAACGAATTTCTTACGCCTCGTACTTGGTTGAAATTACCGATGGGTTGGTCGGCGAACGGGAAGAAAACGGCGAGATTTATCGTCACTTAAGGGATGGATTGAGTTTTCTCGAACAAAATGAAACGTCGCTTCGATTTCTCACGGCCTTCGAGTTAAAACTTTTGCGCTTAGTCGGGTACCAGCCATTCTTGGACAACTGCAAAGGATGTCGTAGTGTCCTCGACGAGGCCAGATCCCGATGGCATTTTAGTCCGATCGATGGCGGCATACTCTGTGACTTCTGCGCGCGTTCACGCAAACAGATTCTGCCGCTTGGGGCGACGGCGGTAGGAGTGCTAACCGCATTACAGATGGAAACTGAACTTTCCCGCATATCGCTGCCGCGGTCGGTCATACAGGAAATTCGCGCGGCGCTGCTGGGTTTCATACAGTTTCATATGGATCGAGAAATCAAATCAGCAGCTTTTTTATCCGCTTTTTCTGCCGCGGAATCCGACACGACTTAGACTCACCAACTCGAGCAAACCTACGGCAAAGTTAAATAACCTCGACGAGGACGCAAAATTATGCCGAACAAGAAAAGGAATATTTTCTTTTTTGGAAACGGGAAAGCCGAAGGCAATGCTAGTATGCGCGATCTGCT
>JBEVIO010000334.1:0-3311 GCA_040510635.1 Binatia bacterium
CGCTCAGGATTGGGTCATTGTCTGCGCCGAGTCGGTTGGGTAAGCGTAGAGGTTCTTCGTTCATGCCGCGAAACAAGAAACCGCTGCGCGGAATTTCAAACGGACCGATCAGCGAATCGGCGAAAGGCGAAAAATAGTTTCTGTGCCGCAGTTGGGCATCCTGCAAAAGATCGGCGCCGGTCTGCACCACACCCGCGGGAACGCCGGCAGTTTGCAGCTGGTTCATGACTTCTTCCGCCGGTCGCGCTTCGGTCCATTGTTGCACGATGCCGTCAAGTTCCGCGCGGTGACTAAGGCGTGCCTGTAAATTCACAAAGCGTGCATCGCTCACCAGATCAGCGCGGCCGATCACCCGGCAGAAAGCGCTCCATTCCTCCTCATCGCGCGCTGAAATCACGCACCAGCGGTCTTCGCCTTGGCAGCGGTAACAGCCATGCGGCGCGGCAGCGGCGTAATGATTTCCCTTTGGTTGTGGGTCATCGCCGTTAACCGATGTTTCCAAATACGTCGTCCCCAAAACGGCTGCGGTTCCTTCGATCTGCGCTAGATCGATGGTCACGCCCTTGCCGGTGCGCCGGCTATTGAGCAGTGCCGCGACAAGCAGCGTTGGTCCCATGACGAAACCCAAATGATCGGGATACACACCCTGGCTGCCGATCGGGCGATCCTGCTCGGGATGATTCCAGAGATAGGTCATTCCGGAAAACGCTGTAAGGTTGAACCCCCAGGTACCGTAGCTGCTCTTCGGCCCTTCACTACCGAAGCCGGGCAGTTTAACAACCACAAGTTTTGGATTAGCTTTTCTCAGGTCATCGTCGCCTAAACCCAATTTATCCAATACCCTAGGACGGAAATTCTGCAAAACTGCATCCGATTTGCCGGCCAGCTCGCGGATCAGTCGCCCTCCCGTTGGGTGTTTCAGATTGATCGCCATTGAGCGCACGCCGAGATTGCATTCGATAAAGCGCGGCGCCGCGTCGATGTCTTTGTGCTGGCCGTAATGGCGAAAAGTATCGAGCCCGCCCTTCTTCGACTCTATCTTGATCACCTCTGCGCCGTAGCTTGCGAGCAAGCGGCCGGCGTACGGACCGGCGTAGCCGGTGGTGAAAGCCAAAACTCGCACGCCTTTAAGAATTTCGTTGGGCGACATGGATCTAATAATTGAGAATTGAAAATTGAAAATTGAAAATTACGACGAACCAAACTGGCTGACTGTGCTTTTTCGAGTCCTCCATTTTCAATTTTTCATTTTCCATTTTTAATTGGCCTCAAATGACTTTCTCCGCCGCCAATAGCGCCAACTCTTTCTCGCCCAAACCGAGCTCGCCACAGAAGACCTGCTGATTGTGCTGCCCTAGAAGCGGCGCGGGCGATGCGCCGGTGCGGCTGCCATTGACCATGAAACAATTTCCCGGTTGCTGAAAAGTGCCGAGCACGGGATGGTTGACGGCGCTGAAAAATCCGCGCGCTTGAATGTGCGGGTCCTTCATAAAATCCGACGGCGAATTCACCGGTAAGCCGGGGATGCCATTTTTCTGCATCATCTCAGCGAGATCTTCTTTGAGAAAGCGCGACGTGAACGACGTCACCTGCGCGTTGATGTAATCAGCGTGCTGGCGTCGCAGGTTGCTGTTGATCCATTTCGGGTCATCGAGCGCCGGATCGTGATCGCCCCAGAGTTTGAGCAATAGCGGCCAGTGCGTTTGGGTGACGAAGAGGGCAATCCAACCGTTCTTGCATTGGAACAGATTCGCCGGCGCATTGTGCTGGTGCTGGCTGCCGGCGCGCTTCATGACCCTGCCCTCGGCGGAATAATTGAACGCGACGTGTTCATGCAGCGCCATGCTCGCTTGAATCGACGCGTCGATCCAGGCGCCGATGCCGCGCGTCTCGCGCTGCCAAAGCGCCAGCACGACTCCGTAGGAAGCAAACAAACTCGTGTAATAATACGACTGGGTTTCCGGAGGATTGCATGGCGTCATCGTCGGATCGCCGCTGATGTAAAGTAAACCGCCCATGGCGTTGCCGACGATATCGGGGGTCTTGTATTGCGCGTAGGGACCGTCCTGGCCAAAGCCACTCACCGAAACCAAAATTAAGTCCTTTTTCCGTTCGATCAGCGTCTCATAATCCAGCTCCGAACCGGCGAGATGACCGGGCGCAAAATCTTCCACCACCACGTCGACCCGCTCAACCAAGTCGAGCAGCATGTTTCGCCCGCTGGGCTTGGCAATGTTCAACGTGATGCTGCGTTTACCGGCGTTTAGATAGGCGAAACGCAGGCTGCCTTCGCGATGGGCATGACCTCTCGCAAAGGGAGGTTCAGCGCGCATCGCATCGCCGCCCGGCGGCTCGACCTTGATCACATCCATCCCAAGATCGCGCAGCAGCTTACCGCAAAAGGCGCCCATGGAAGAGCTCAAGTCTAGAACGCGGTAGCCGGCGAGTAAGGCAATGGGTTGCGCGGTGTCAGTCATGAGTAGTTCTGATTGTCAATCGAGGATAGACGAAGAGTGAAAGAATGCGATCCATCCCCCATCCTCAATCTTCCAGCCTCGACGGGTAAATCACCCTTTATGATTTTTAATGATATGCTGCGCCAAGCGCCAGCGCAAAACTTCCGGCGTGCCTTCGGTGATGCGAATACTGCGCACCTGGCGGTACCACCATTCAAGCGGCAACTCACGCATCAGTCCTAAACCGCCGTGCACCTGAATCGAGCGGTCGACGACCCTGCTCGCCATTTCGGCGCACTGAATCTTGGTCATATAAGAAAGCTGGCGAATGTCTTCGCCGCGGTCGTGGCGCCAAGCGCATTCATAAACCATCAAACGGCAAGCGTGCAGTTCCATGGCCGAATCGGCAATCATAAATTGAATCGCTTGTCTGTCCGCCAGCGGCCTGCCGAAGGTCGTGCGCACTTTGGAATATTCGATCATCATGTCGAGTGCGCGTGACGCGATACCAACGGGTCGCGCGCCGTGGCCGCGGATGCGTCCTTCCTGGATCCAGCCTTGCGCGATGGAAAAACCTTCGCCTTCCTCGCCGATCCTGTCGGCTGCCGGCACGCGCGCGTTTTCAAAATGGATCTGCCCCGGCGTATCGCCCATCATCGTCGGCCACAACCGCTCCAGGGTGACGCCCGGAGCTTTCATGTCGACGACGAAGCAACTCACGCCACCGCGCGCGCCTTTTTGCGGATCGGTAACCGCAATGACCTGCGCATAGTCGGCGTTCTTGGCGGCGGTAATGAACCGCTTGGTCCCGTTAATAATGTAGTGATCGCCGTCGCGCACCGCGCGCGTCTTCAT
>JBEVIO010000335.1:0-3422 GCA_040510635.1 Binatia bacterium
CTTCCGCGATTGGTGCTAGGTCGTCTGCCCAAATCGACGCCAGTGCTGCTTAAGTATTATACAATAGAAAGTGCCGCATCTCGGATTAACGCCCGCCGTTCTTAACAATCACGAGCAATTTGTCGTTTCTAAAGTCGAGACGAACGACGCATAGCGCTGGCATGCGGAGTGCTTTATCGGGCGGAGCTTTGGCCGACGGTTTGCGACTGCGCCTTTTTAGTCGGTCGGCGACCCTCAGCAGTGATCGACCGCGAACAAATGCAACCGCGAAAAACACCCGACCTGGGATGCCGAAATATCGATCTCTCGCCGATCCACGCGTCGCTTAAAGAAATTCACGCAAAATATCGAGGCGATTTCAGCGGCAACGTCGCAACCTATATCCCGGAGCTGGCTAAGGCGGATCCGAGCCTCTTCGGTGTCGCGCTAGTGACCGCCGACGGCCAGGTTTACGAGATCGGGGACGCGAACCATCTATTTACGATGCAGTCGATCTCGAAACCGTTTGTTTACGGCTTTGCGCTTGAAGATCATGGCGTCGACCATGTCCTCAGTAAAGTCGGCGTCGAACCGAGCGGCGAAGCGTTCAATTCGATCGTTCTCGACGAGCGCCATAATCGGCCGTTTAATCCGATGGTGAACGCCGGCGCCATCGCCACAACGGCACTGATCAAGGGCAAGGGCCACGATCAGCGCCTGGCCCGGCTGCTCGGCAAGTTTTCCGATCTAGCCGGCCGCTCTCTCGAGATCGATCATGGCGTCTACATTTCCGAGCGAGCGACCGGTCACCGCAACCGCGCGATCGGTTATCTGGAGCTCAATTTCGGCATGATCGAAGAGCCGGTCAACGAGCACCTCGATCTCTATTTCGAGCAATGTTCGATCCTGGTTAGCGCCCGCGACCTCGCGGTCATGGCTGCAACCCTGGCCAATAATGGCATCAACCCGCTGACCGGCCAATGCGCTCTCGACGAGCGCTACGTCAAGAACGTCCTCAGCATCATGCACAGTTGCGGCATGTACGATTATGCCGGGGAATGGAGTTACCGCATCGGTCTGCCCGCTAAAAGCGGCGTGGGCGGAGGCATCCTGGCCGTGCTTCCGGGCCAATTCGGCGTCGGCACGTTTTCCGCGCCTTTAGATGATCAAGGAAATAGCTGGCGCGGCATCCGGGTGTGCAAAGAGTTATCCGAGCGCTTTAAGCTGCATATGTTAAAAAGCCGATCCGCCGCTGGCGTTGTTGTGCGCTGCAGCTATCGGGGAAACGCGATGCGCTCGAAGCGGCGACGTAGCAGCAGCGAGGATGAGATTCTAAACCGGCGCGGCGCAACGATCTGTGTTTTTGAACTTCAAGGAACCCTGTTCTTCGGCACAATGGAGCGAGTATTGAGACGGATCACAGAAGAAATGGCAACGTTTTCATATCTGATTCTGGATCTCAAGCGTGTGCTGCAAGCCGACGAATGTTCGGCGGCGCTCTTGTCGCAAACCGCCGCCATGCTAAACCAGCAGCAAAAAATCCTCCTGTTAACCCATTGCCCGGAGCATTTTGGTAATTCGGGGGAAACGATAAACCACGAGCGCTTCGCCGATATCGATGGCGCTCTTGAATGGTGCGAAGACCAGTTGCTCCAGCAGGAACAGCCGGAATGGCTACGCGGCGGTCGACAAATAGCGCTCCCAGCGATGGATATTCTGCAGGGCTTTGACCCCAGCGAAATCGCATTTATTGAAACGATTTTGTTGGAGAAGCGCTATCACGCCGGTGAAATCATTATTCGCGAGGGCGACAGCGCCGACTCTCTGTATTTGTTGGCCTCGGGACGAGTCAGCATCTGCCTCAGCTTGAGGGACCGGGCGCGGCGTCAGCGACTGAGCACGATCAGTCCCGGAGTAGCATTCGGTGAATTGGCGCTTTTAGACGGCGGCAAGCGCTCCGCTGACGCTGTCGCCGATGAACCGGCACTCTGCTATGTCCTGCCGATCGACAAACTGCAAGAGTTGGCAAAGCATCATCCGAACATCGAAAGCAAATTGATTTTCAATATCGGCCGGGAACTTTCGGCGCGTCTGCGCCGGGCGGACGCCGAGATCCGCGCGCTGGCGGACTGACTCTTAGAGGAAAACCTAGCCGAAGTTATGATCGGCAGCACTATGGGCCAAACCCATTACTCCAACCAATCCTCACATTCTAAACGCTTCTTTCACGAATAAACTCTCCAACGGCAGCTCTTTTTTTACCAAGCCCTGTTCGATTTGATAGCGGTTCAAGGCCTGGATACTCTTTTTGTCGGCGTCGGTCAGCACACAGGCATAGGGATCGTAGCCCAGAACCTCTCGCTCCTTGTCGTAGCCGGCGGCATCGCCGTTCTTAAAGTATTTCGGCGCGAGCCGGTTCGCTTCGCGAAACGCTTCAATCAATTTCGTCGCCAGATCAGGGTACTTCTCCACGGTCTCTTCTTTGATCGTCATAATGTGAATGATCGGATAAATCTGCGTCCGTTTCACATAGCGGATAATCTCGTCTGTATCTGCAAAGAGCGGCTTTACGCCCGGGACTTCGCCCATGACACCCGGCAGCACGCCGCCGCCAAATAGTGCCGGATATCCCGAATCACCCGCGACCAGCGCCACGCCGAGTTTTCCCTCGCCGACGAGCCGGGCGAGATGTGGCTTTTCTTGTCCAAACGGCGGCGGCGGATCGAGCCGCTCCACTTTTACCGGCAGTTCATTGCCAATGAAAACTTCTTTCCCCGATACGAACCAACTCACGTCGGTTGTCTTGATACCATGTTCATCCAGCAGATAACCTCGCGCCCAAGAGACCGCGGTCGCACCATAGCGAAAGGCGCCGATCTGTTTGCCCTTGAGCTCGCTCGGATGTTTCAGCTTACCTTCACAGTAAAAAATATTTCTTTGGCGGGGCCCGCGCTGGAAGAATACCGGCAAAGCCAAAAAGCGCTTGCCCTTTTCCTTGGCGCGCATCAGCGTCGCCGTCGACATCTCAGCGACATCGAACTCACCCTGCATGAAACGGTAATGGATCTCCCCGGCGGAATACTTGTCACCGACATATTCGAGATCGTAGCCGTCGATTGGAATAAGTCCGTCGATCAGCGCGCGGTTGCGCGGGTTGGGGTTGGTGCTGAAGGTAATTTTCGGTTTAGCTGCCATCGTTGAAGCTCCTCTTTTTAATGCCTCATTTTGTTGCACCACGAAGGACACGAAGATCACGAAGTAAAGATTTCATTTCCGAACTTCGTATCCTTCGTGGTGAATCATCCCTTTACGAACTTTGCGTCTTTGCGCGAGATAAATCCGGTTCACGCCGCCAGATGTTTGCGCAGAAATTCCATCGATCGCGTCCACGACACGCGATCGGACTCCGCGACATATTTTTCCGGATGGTGCGGGTCCATAAA
>JBEVIO010000336.1:0-4278 GCA_040510635.1 Binatia bacterium
TGTGTACGCCCGTTTTTGTGGGGGGTTTTGCGTCCTTTTTGTTTGTCACGCGGCCCGTCACCCCTGTTTTTTTGGGCGCAAACGACCATCATGACGGAGAAGAGACTGCCTCCGGCGACTTCAGAAAGCAAAAAGGTGCCGCGGATCTCCGGTAACGCGATCCCGAGTGTCGCCACCATCATGGACGGCATCAAGTTCGCGCAGGGGATGATGCAAACGGATAGACGGTCGCGCTGCGCAGGCACGGATGATTTTTGTCTATCGATGAGTCGTTCCTACTTGAGCGGAATGAAAACGTAGTGACGCGGCTGATTTCCGACTACCCTCGTGATATGGCCGCGCCCGGTGGTGTCTTCGGCGAGCATGACGTCGCCCGGACCAAATCTGCGTACCGTGCCATCGCCGGTTTCGATCTCGACCTGGCCAGAAAGAGTGATGACGTATTGCCGTTTCGTCACGCGGTGATAATCGCTTAAATGAGACGGCGGCGACGAGCGAAACATGATGCCGTGCGTTGGCTGCAACTCGGAAGCTTGCATGTGTCCCATCGGATTGAGCGCGATCTCGATGTCTTCGAAATGCGATTCGTTATCGGCTCCTGTGTAAAGTCTGACGATCTTCATCAGCCGGGTTGTAAGAGAATCGCTCGGGAAAAGCAAGGCAACGAAATTTAGTTCCAGGCGTTTAAATCGTTCCAAGCGTTCAGGCAGGAAGCAGAAATAAGGCGAAGCCTGTAGAACAGAGGAATATGTGCAAGCGTGCCGCGCTTTCACTGCTTTACTGTGGCGCGGGAAATAGCCTATAAACCTCCTGAGCAACACATTTGGTTGTCAGAGTCGCGCTAAATAGGAGCCATTCTCATGAGTGAAGAAATTTTGGATCAGTTGGCCGCCGACATGAAAACGCTGCTATCTGAACCGGCTGGCAGCCGAAGGATAAGGATCACCGATCTGACACCGCGGGATGGGCAGCAGTGCAAGCTGGCGACGCGCGTCACCACCGACGATCTCCTGCCGCTATGTGCCTCCATCGACAATTGCGGTTTCTACGCGGTGGAGGTGTGGGGTGGCGCGACGTTTGATGTGTGCATGCGCTATCTCAAAGAAGATCCGTGGGAGCGGCTGCGGCGGATGAAAGCGGTCATGCCCAAAACCAAGCTGCAGATGCTTTTGCGCGGCCAACATATTCTCGCCTACCGTCCGTACACGGATACGATCGTCTACAAATTTGTCGAGAGAGCCGTCGCCAACGGGATCAATGTTTTTCGCATATTTGAAGCGACCAACGACTTTCGCAATATCGAAACGGCGACCAAGGCGGTGAAGGAGTTCGGCGGCGAGGCGCATGTCGAAGTCAATTACACGGTAAGCCCGGTTCATACATTAGAAAAATGGATGGAGTACGCGGAGCAGCTGATCGATGTCGGCGCCGACTGGTTGTCGCTCAAAGATGCCACCGGGATCATGACGCCGTTCAACGCTTACCGTATCATCAAAGGCATCAAAGATCGCGCCAAGGGCAAACTGCCGGTGCTACTCCACTGTCACGACATGGGCGGGACCTCCAGCATGTGCCACCTGATGGCGATACTCGCCGGCGTCGATATGGTCGACACGGTTTTGTCGCCGTTATCTTTCGGATCGGCGCATCCCGCGACCGAGAGCATGGTGGCGTCGTTGAGCGGAACACCTTTCGACACCGGCATCGATTTGAAAGTCCTCGAAGAGCCGGCGCAAATCACGCGGCAGATTAAAGAGAAGTACGAAAAATACGAGACTGGCTACACTGGCGTCAGCGGCGACGTGTTCATTCACAAAGTTCCCGGCGGCATGATCTCGAATATGGTGGCGCAGTTGAAGGAAGCGAAGCGCATGGATCTGATGGACGCCGCGCTCAAAGAAACGCCTAGCGTGGAGAAAGATCTCGGCCATCCGCCGCTGCTCACACCGACTAGCCAGATTGTCGGCGTGCAGGCGGTGCTGAACGTTCTCGCCGGCGAGCGATACAAGATCGTCACCAAGGAGACGACCGACTACGTCAAGGGCAAATACGGACGCCCGCCCGGTGTAGTCAATAAAGATCTGGTCAAGAAAATCATGAAAGACAAGGAGCCCGATTATTCCCTGCGCTCCGGCGAAATGGCCGATCCCGCGGATTGGGACAAGGCAATCAAAGACTTGGGGCCATTGGCGAAGAACGACGAAGACCTTCTCCTCGGCGTACTGTTTCCGATGCAGGCGAAGGAGTTTTTGACGTTGAGGGAAGGTGGAAGTCAGCATTAAGCACCGTACGGGCGCGATTCATCGCGTCCTCAGACGAAAAAAAACACAAAGAAAGGGTTCGTTTAGCCGCAAGGAACGCAAGCTTGAAAAAAGCTCGAAGATCGAGGACTGTGATCGTCGATTCTCCATTCTCGATCTTCGTTTTTCCCATCATGCCTGAGTTTCCCGACGTCACCGTTTACCTAGAAGCTCTAACGGAGCGCGTCCTGCATCAGCCGATTCAGAAGATTCGCATCGGCAGCCCGTTTGTCCTGCGCTCCTTCGAACCGCCGCTCAGTGCAGCCGAAGGCAAGAAAGTTCTGGCGCTCCGCCGGGTTGGTAAGCGCATCGTTTTCGAGCTCGAAGACGATCTTTTCCTGATCGTTCATTTGATGATCGCCGGACGATTTCACTGGAAACCGAAAGGCGCGAAGATCGCCCGTAAATATGGACAGGCGGCCTTCGATTTTCCCCACGGCACATTGCTCTTGACCGAAGCGGGGACCAAGAAGCGCGCGTCGATTCATTTAGTCCGGGGCGAAGACGCCCTGCAAGAGCACGATCCCGGTGGTCTCGAGGTTTTCGAAGCGACTCTCGCTCAATTTCGTGAAGCACTGACAAGTGAGAATCACACTTTGAAGCGCTCGCTGACCGATCCCCACTTATTCAGCGGTATCGGCAATGCTTACTCGGATGAGATCCTTCATCGCGCCAAGCTCTCGCCGATTCGCTTGACGCAGCAAATGCCGGCTGCCGAGATCGACCGTCTCTATCACGCCGTCCGCGAATCGCTTACCGAATGGGTCGAGCGGCTGCGAAAGGAACGAGGAATCGGCTTCCCCGAAAAAGTTACCGCATTTCGTCCGGATATGGCGGTGCACGGCAAGTACCGCAAACCGTGCCCCGTCTGCGGCTCACCAGTGCAGAGAATCGTGCATGCGGAGAATGAGACCAACTACTGTGCGACGTGCCAGACGGGCGGGAAGCTCTTGGCGGATAGAAGTTTGTCGCGGTTGCTTAAAGATGATTGGCCGAAGACCTTAGAGGAGTTGGAAGAAATTAAGAAGGCTCGAGTCTAGAAAATGGATGGTGCGCGAGCGCACCCTACGATCTCAGGTTTTGCAGAATGTGCAATCTATCTCATTCAGAGCTGTAGGGTGCGCTTGCGCACCGCTTTACTCTCCATAATTTGACGCTGTGATTTCATCAACACTCGCCCAATCTGTCGGATAGACACCGTTACGGACAAATCGATGAAACGTTGAATGTGGCCAGTCGACCACTTTTGAAACATAGCCGTGCTTCACTGGATTATAGTGAATGTAGTCAATGTGACGTCGGAAATCGCGATCATCACGTATCAGATGTTCCCAGAAACGGCGTTGCCAAATCGTACCTTCGCGGCGTTTTTGCCGTGATTGGCTGACTAACACCTCTTGAGTCCTTTCCGCACATTTCCGAGTGACGTGTTGTTTGATTAGCGACCAGCGTAGGGAGTAATCGACATCGCCCTCAGGTAATTTCCAATGGTATGGATATGGTCGGGAAGCAAAACCCAGGCGAGGCTGTCGAAAGGCAGTCTCGCTCGTACTTCGGTAATTGCCTCGCGCAGAGCGATACGGTAATGCTCATGAGTCAAAACGGGCTTGCGCTCGAAGGTCTTAACAGTAAAGAAGTAAGCCCCGCCGGGAATATGGGCGCGTCGATACTCGGACATGGTTTGTCGGATCAACGAGCGGAGAGAAGGCAAATTATAACATAGTCGCGCATGCGAGCGCTCGGATGGCGCGCAAGCGCACCCTACAAAATTACAAAGTTCGACGACTTTACATCATGGACACAAACCCTGGCTGAGCCTTCATTCTTTCGATCCACGCTTGAATTCTTGGAAAATCATCCAGCGGAAATCCACCTTCATGCGAGACGTGCGTATAAGCGAAGAGGGCAATGTCGGCGATGCTGTAATCGCCGACGAAGAAATCGGTTTTTACCAGATGGTCTTCCATGATCTTCAACG
>JBEVIO010000337.1:0-3295 GCA_040510635.1 Binatia bacterium
ACCCGCGCCGCTGGTGCTCTTCGATGAGAAGCGAATCGTGGCCGGATTTCTCGCCCCGTATCACCGGCAGTAAACTCAATCCCTGCATCCCGTTAGGGCCTTGCAGAGCGGCGCGATCGAGAATCGTATTGGCGATATCGAGGGTGCCGCAAAGGCTCGCGTTGACCCCGCCGCGCGAATCGGCGCTGGGATCATGCCAAATGAACGGCACGCGCACCAGTCCGTGATAGTGCAGCGCGCCTTTGAGCAGGAGCTGATGATCGCCCATGAAGTCGCCGTGATCGCTGGTAAACACGACCACCGTGTCTTCATCGAGCCGGAGCGTTTTCAGCCAACCCAAAATGCTGCCGACAGCATCGTCGATCATCGAAATCATGCCGTAGGTGAGCGCGATCGCCTCTTTCGCTTCGCGCTCGCTGATGGCAAAGGTGCGTTGGCCATCTCTGTTGCTCTTGTTCTGCGCGCGCTCGTCGTAGAGATTTTTTAGATGCGGCGGGATCGCGCGCTCGCCCGTATGAAACGACGACGGCAACCGGATCGTTTCCGCATCGTACATATCCCAATAGCGGCCCGGCGGTGTGAATGGATGATGCGGATCGGGAAACGAACATTGAAGATAAAAGGGCCGGCTGCGGTCGGTGCGCGCATAATTCTCGAGATACATCATCGTACGCTCGGCGACGTAGGCCGTCGGATAGAGCGCTTCCGGCATTCTCGTGCGCCAGGCCTGCGGCGCAGTATAGCGGTTGCCGGGGAGTTGGTTCTCCGGGCCGCGCAGTGAGTCGGGATTTGGATGGCGCGCCTTGAGCCAGCGCGCGTAGTGGCCAACAGTTTTATCGCCGTGGCCGATGGCAAGCTCGACGTGATCAAAGCCGTAATAGGGGAGCGTCGGCTCGAAGTTGAGCTCGCGCGCCCAGGTGGACGGCAATTCTTGGTCGTAGCGGCCATGCCGGCCCAAGGAACTGTCAGCTTCGCTGAGCTCTTTCGGCGGCGGCCTTCGATCCGGATCGGCCTTGGGCATGCCCACGACCGGCGGGTTGCCGTTGATGCTTTGCAGATGACATTTGCCGATGAGCGCGGTGTTATAACCCGCGGCGCGCATAATATCGACGAACGTGGTTGCTGTCAGCGAAAGCGGGATGCCGTTTTGTCTTGCGCCATGCAGCGACGGCATACGTCCGGTCATCAACGTGGCCCGGTTCGGCATGCAGATCGGCGTCGCCACATAAAAGCGCTCGAAACGCGTCCCGTTTTGCGCCAGCCGATCGATATTCGGCGTGCGCACTACGGAATTGCCGTAGCAACCGAGATGATCGGCGCGATGTTGATCGGTGATGATAAAGAGAAAATTGGGTCGGTTCGCCATAGCCGTCGTCCTTCGTCGTTTATCATACTCGCCCTGCGATGCAACGCGTTCAGCGCGCCCAAGCTCGTCTTTGCTGAAGCGATCCGGTTGTAGTAGAAGCCGAGGGAAAGGAAGTTTCGATGATCGACGCCGCGGTGCTTATTCCTGTTTATCGATCGCAAGACGGCGAGCTGCACATCGTCATGATCCTACGCAATCCCGGCGGCGTGCATGGCGGCCAAATCGCTTTCCCGGGCGGCAAACACGATCCCGAAGACGAGACGATGCTCGACACCGCGCTGCGCGAAGTGCGCGAGGAGCTCGGCTTGATCGTGGAGCGAAATGACGTGTTGGCCGAATTGCCGATGGAGCAGACGCGAACGACCGGCTACCGTGTCTTTCCTTTTCTCGCGCGCATCGCGGTACCGGATCGTTGGCAGATTGCCGAGCGGGAAATCGCTGAGATCGTCGACGTAAAACTCACAGACCTTACCCGGCGAGATGCCCACGACAAAATGATCGGGCGTTTCCCGACTTGGGAGAAAGCCCAGCAGGTTTCGTTTTACCGAATCGGCGAACATCGCCTTTGGGGCTTGTCCTATCGGATCTTGCAGCCGGTGCTGGCGCGGCTAGTGGCGGGAGAGTGGGACGTTTAAGCTCGTGATCGTCTGCATGGATCGTATCGTCGGAGTTGAGCATTAGGGACGAGCACGAGTGCAAAAAATTTATCGCTTCGAACAGAAAGAGGAGAATCACCATGGACTTTAGCTTGCAACAAGACACTGCCGAGATCGGCGCGTTTCGCCAAGAGGTGCGTGCCTGGCTCGCGGAAAACATGAAGGGCGGAGAGCATCTGCGCTGGTCGGGGAACTGGTCGACGCGGGAGAACGATGAGGAATACCGGTTTCGCCGCGCGCTGGCCGGAAAACTGGGTCAGAAGCGCTGGCTGTTTCCGACGTATCCAGTGAAATACGGAGGCGCCGGTTTGACTTTGGATCATCAGTTCGTGCTCGAAACCGAAATCGACCGCTACGGTCTATCGCTCGGTTCGGTCTTTTACACTCTGGCGCGTCTGGTAGCGCCGGCATTAATGAAGTTCGGTACGGAGGAACAAAAGATGGAGTTCCTGCCGCCGATGACGCGCGGCGAGCTTGCCGTCTGGCAAGTGCTGACCGAGCCGCAGGGCGGCAGCGACGTGGCCAACTGCCAGACCAAAGCGATACGCGACGGCGAGCACTACGTCGTCAACGGGCAAAAAGTTTTGGTCGGCCATCATCTGCCGCCGGATTATCTCTGGACGTTCGTCTGCACCAACCCAGCCGGCAAGCGCCACGAGAATCTGGGCTGGCTGTATATTCCCGCCAACCTGGCCGGGATCACGCTGCAGCACATGCACTTGATGATGGGCATCAAGAACGCGGTATTTTTCGACAACGTGCGCGTGCCGGCGAAATATTTGGTCGGCGGCGAGAACAACGGCTGGAAAGTGGCCAACAGCTATCTTGAACTGGAACACGGCGGCGGCGGCAGCGTGGCCGAGCAGCCGCTGTTCAAACGGCTCATCGAGCATTGCCAAAAAGCCGATTTCGACGGCGAGAGCCTGATGGAAGATCAAGACATCCGCGATGAGATCGCCGACATGCTGATCGATCTCGACGTGCAGCGGCTCATGGGTTTACGCAATTTCTGGCACCGCTACGTGCGCGAACCCCATGCTTACGGCGGGCCGCAGTTTCTTTATTTTCAGCGGATGGTCCGCTTGCGCAATTCCGAGCGGGTACAAAAAATTCTCGGTTACGATGCGCTGGTGCCGGACAACTCGGTGCATGAGGTGGCCGACTTCGAATACACCGTGCGCAGCGGCCCCGGCTGGCTCCACGGCGGCGGCACGCTGGATACGGACCGCTTGATCATCGCGCGGCGGCTGGGGTTGGGAAGGCCGGCGCAAGA